>DASRXY010000188.1:0-4773 GCA_035654035.1 Sphingobium sp.
CAGCAAGGCGGCGCCCGCCGGGGCACCGCCGATGCCCGCCCAATGACCGGAACCGGCCTGCAAGTCAAGCAAAAGCGCGCCTTTGCCGACGGGTATTTAGATACCGCAAGGCAGCGGCATCCACTCAGTCCGCCGCCGTCCCCGCCACCCAGGCACCATAGTCCGCCGTGGTTTCAGCCTCCCAGCTGCTGATCGCCGGCACGGCATAATCATGCGCGTGCGCCAGCGCCGTCATCAGGGCGTCGCGCCGGGCAGGCGCAGTCTTGAAGAGCACCGGCGTTTCCTCCGCCCGTTCCATGGTGCCTTCCCAGCGGTAGATGGAGAGGCAGGGCGCCTGGACATTGGCGCAGGCGGCCAACCCGGCTTCGATCATCCGCGTTGCCGCCGCCTCCGCCGCCGCCCGGTCGCCGAACAGCGCATAAACGATGGCGAGGCGCGTCACGGAGCGAGCCACGAGTGCGTCACGCCCGCGCGCCAAGCCGATGCGCGCCCACCACGGCCGCGCCCAGCAGCGCGGCGCCGACGATCTGGTGACTGACCGCGATGACAATGTTGACGCCGGTCAGCACCGTGACAATGCCGAGCGCGATCTGCAGCAGCGTGATTCCCACGACCGCCAGCGCGATGCGCGGCGCGGCCCGCTGGTTCAGCCGCGCGGCGAGCAGGAACAGCGCGAGCGCCGCGCCCCAGGCCCACCAACGGTGGATGAAATGGATGAGAAACGGATCGCTGGTGAGCGTCATCCACAGCGAGCCCCACCACTGAATACCCTCGGGCACCAGATGATCGTTCATCAGCGGCCAGGTGTTGGCGACATAGCCCGCACGCAGGCCCGCAACGATGGCGCCGAACAGGATCTGCACGAAGAGCAGCGCCAGCACCACGCCGCCGAACACAGTGAAGCGCGCCTTGGTTCTGGTGCCGCGCGACTCGGCGAGCAAATCGCAGGCCGTCCAGACGACCGCCGCCATCAGCAACAGCGCCATGCCCAGATGTGCGGCGAGCATTGCCGGCTCCACGTTTACCCGGTCGGTGAGGCCGCTCTTCACCATGAGCCAGCCGATGCCGCCTTGCGCGCCGCCCAGTACGAAGAGCAGCACCAGCCGCCCCAGATAGCCGCGGGGCACGGCCCGCTTCGCCGCAAACCAGATGAGCGGCAGCGCAAAGGCCAGGCCGATGACACGGCCGAACAGGCGATGGACATATTCCCAGAAGAAGATGTGCTTGAAGGCCGCGAGCGTCATGCCCTGATTCATCAGCGCATATTGCGAGCTGCTGCGATAGGCATCGAACTCGGCCTGCCAGTCCGCCTCGCTCAGCGGCGGCAGCGTGCCGGTCACCGGCTTCCATTCGGTGATGGAGAGGCCCGATTCGGTCAGGCGGGTAATGCCGCCGATCGCCACCATGAGCAGGATCAGCCCCGCCACGAAGAACAGCCAGTTGGCCATCGCGCGGGGGCGCCCCCCGCTGCCCGGCGTCGCGCCGTTCGCCTCAGACCCGTCAACCGGGCGCCATTGTGCCGCTTGCGTCATGGCCGCTCCCATGCGTCGCGCGCCGCGCGGATGCAAGCCCGCGAGCCCGGCCCGAGGGCCGACGGAGCGCCGGCACACAAAGCACAGGGCCCATGCAAATGTAATGTTGTAACTTGACCCGCGGCCGCGTAAAGGATGAGCCTTCATGCCGAGCCTCGCGCCTTCCCGCTTCACGCATCTCGACCGGATCGCCATCGGGCTCTCCGGCTTATGTGCCGTGCATTGCATAGCCACAGCGGCGGCCGTGGCGCTGGTCTCTTCGGTGGCGGGCATGCTCGCCTCGCCGCTCATCCATGAAGTGGGCCTCGCCATTGCGATGGTCCTGGGCGCGCTGGCGCTGGGCGCCGGTGCGCTGCGGCACCGCCGGCTGCTGCCGATTGCGGTGGGTGCGCTTGGCCTTAGCATCATGGGCGGCGCGATGATGCTGGGCCATGGCGTGGCGGAGATCGCCTTCACCATCCTGGGCGTGTCGGTGCTCGCTCTCGGCCACGAACTCAATCGCCGCTCCTTCCGCCGAGCCTAACCGGCGCCCCCAAAGGGCGCGGCTTCCATCCGGCCGGCTCGGCTCCACGCGCCCGCTTTTTCGGCTTGATCAATGTCAATGCGCCTGCGCCGCCTCCGCAGCAGAACCAGGCTGTCACAGCAGCAGGAGCAGACGATGAGCGCGATGGGCTCGATCGATGCGGCCGCCCGGGCCGCCAAGCGCACCATTCCGGGCACCTCGATCTTCGACGGGGAGGCGGCCGCGCGCGGTTATGCGCTCAACGCGATGTGCTATTCCTTCAACAATGCCGAGAACCGCGCCGCCTTTCTGGCGGATGAAGACGGCTATTGCAGCAAGTTCGGCCTGACGGACGAGCAGCGCGCCGCCGTGCGGGCGCGCAACGTGCTCCAGATGATCGAGGCGGGCGGTAACGTCTATTATCTTGCCAAGCTGGCCGGCATCTTCGGCCTCAACGTGCAGGATCTCGGCGCCCAGCAGACCGGCATGACCGTTGAGGAATTCAAGGCGATGCTGCTGGCCGCCGCGCACCAGACAGGGGAGGCCTGAGCCATGGGCAATGTGATCGGCGGACTGCTCACCAGCCATGTTCCCGGCATCGGCGGCGCCATCGCGCGCGGCGTGGAAAAAGACCCTTATTGGGCGCCCTTCTTCGACGGGTTCGATCCCGTGCATGACTGGCTCGCGGAAGCCAAGCCGGATGTCGCTGTGGTCTTCTACAACGACCATGGCCTCAACTTCTTCCTCGACAAGATGCCCACCTTCGCGGTCGGCGCGGCGGCAAGCTACCGCAATGCCGACGAGGGCTGGGGCCTGCCCGTGCAGCGCGAAATTCAGGGCGACACGGCGCTGAGCTGGCACATTATCGAGCAGCTCGTGGCGGACGAGTTTGACGTCACCACTTGCCAGTCCATGCTGGTGGACCATGCCGTGGTGGTGCCCTTTCAGCTCTGCTGGCCGGGCGGCAACGCGTGGCCGGTACGGCTGGTGCCCATTGCGCTTAACACGGTACAGCACCCGCTACCCAGCCCGAAACGCTGCCTGGCGATGGGCTGCGCGGTCGGCCGGGCGCTGGAGCGCTGGCAGGGGCCCGAGCGTATCATGGTCATGGGCACGGGCGGCCTCTCGCACCAGCTCGACGGCCAGCGCGCCGGCTTCATCAACCAGACCTACGACCGCTTCTGCATGGACAATATCGTGCATGACCCGGACGCGCTGACGCGGATCAGCGCCCTCGACATCATCGAGGAAGCCGGCAGTCAGGGCGTGGAAATCATCAACTGGATCGCCGCGCGCGGTGCCCTGGGCGAGGGCGTGACGGAGCGTTCGCGCAACTATCACATCCCCATTTCCAACACCGCGGCCGCCACCATGCTGCTGACCAAGGAACCGGCCGAGGCCATGGCGGCCTGAGCCGCCGCAGCCAGACTGATGAGAGAGGGGAAGCCGGCGCCCCTGGGGAGAGGGCGCCGGCTTTCTTCATGACGCCCGCGCGCCGTCGAACGCCATTGAAACGGCCCGCTTGCTATCCGCCCGGCAGCTGGCTCCCGGCGAGAAAGATATGGCCCGCACATGCCGTGCTCCTGTGCTGGCAGGAGCCCATGACCCAGTGTAGCGGGCCGCCCCAGGCTCCTGCCCGCACAGGAATACGGGATCGACTCGATTTCGATCGCTGCGCAGGCAACCTAGACCGCGCCGCCGAATGTCGCCGGACTAACCCTTATGAGCAACCAACTCAGGTTAGAAAGCTCTACTGGAGGATCGTCATTCCCGCGAAAGCGGGAATCTCCCGACACCTTCGATCATTAAATCCAGTCGTCGCCGTCTCTACCCTGCTCAGCCCATCCTACTCCGCTCGCGCCAACAGCCCCGGCCCAATATCGCCGATCCGCCTGCAACCGGTGAGCGCCATGGCCGTGCGCAGTTCGGCCGCGAACAGGTCCAGCATGGCGCTCACTCCCGCTTCGCCATCTGCCGCCAGCGCATAGGCCCAGGGCCGGCCAATCATCACGCCCTTTGCGCCGAGCGTCATCGCCCGCACGATATCGAGGCCCGATCGCACGCCACCGTCCATCAGCACGGTGGTCCGCTCGGCCACAGCATCGACAATGGCCGGGAGCGCCTGTGCCGTGCCCATGGACCCATCGAGCTGGCGCCCGCCATGGTTGGAGACGACCAGCCCATCCACGCCCAGGTCCGCCGCCTGCCGCGCATCCTCCACATCGGTGATGCCCTTGATGATAAAGGGCCCGTCCCAGCGCGCGCGAATGAAGTCGATGTCCTTCCAACTCACCGACGGATCGAAATTCTGCCCGCTCCACTTGAGAAAATCGGCGAGCTTCACCTTGCCGGTCATGATCGGCGCGACATTGCCGAGCGCGTGCGGACGGCCGGCAAGGCCTACATCCAGAGCCCAGCCCGGATGGGCAAGAATGGAGCGCCAGCGCCGCCACTGGCCGAGCAATCCGTGCGGACCGGAAAGGCCCGAGCGCTGGTCGCGATAGCGCGGCCCGGGCAGCGGCAGGTCAACCGTGAGGAACAGCGCACGGCAGCCCGCCGCCTTCGCCCGGTCGAGCAGCGCCGCCACGAAGCCGCGATCCTTCGCGACATAGAGCTGGAACCAGAAGGGCGCGGGGCAGGCCGCCGCCACTTCCTCGATGGGGCAGACCGAGGTGGTGGAGAGAATGAGCGGCACACCGTGCGCCGCTGCTGCCCGCGCCGCCTTGCCCTCGCCCCGGC
>DASRXY010000189.1:0-2146 GCA_035654035.1 Sphingobium sp.
CCAGCACCTGCGCAGTGACATAATAGATGCCTGCGACCGAGAGCACGGCCGTAGTCCAAAAGCCCTTGTAGAGCGCCCCCATGATGTTGTTGGAGGCGCCCAGCCGCACGGCATAGGTGCCTATGATGGACGTGATGATGCACACGCCGCCCACCGCCAGCGGCAGCGACATGAGCGCCGTCAGCTCGGCCGCGGAGGCCCGCACCAGCAGCGCGATGGAGACCATGGTGAGGCCCAGTGTCACCACATAGGTTTCGAACAGGTCGGCGGCCATGCCGGCGCAGTCGCCCACATTGTCGCCCACATTGTCCGCGATCACAGCGGGATTGCGCGGATCATCCTCCGGAATGCCCGCTTCCACCTTGCCGACGAGGTCCGCGCCCACGTCCGCCGCCTTCGTGAAGATGCCGCCGCCCAGCCGCGCGAAGATGGAGATGAGCGAGGCGCCGAAGGCCAGAGCGAGCAGCGCGTCGACGATCTGCCGATCGTTGGGCGCAAGGCCCACGAGGCCCGCGAGATAGTAGAAGATGCCGGCAATGGCGAGCAGACCCAGGCCCGCCACCAGCATGCCGGTGATGGCGCCGGCGCGGAAGGCGAGCGTCAGGCCACCCTGGAGCGAACTGCGGGCCGCCTCGGCCGTGCGCACATTGGCGCGCACCGAGATATTCATGCCGACATAGCCGGCCGCGCCGGAAAGAATGGCACCGATGAGAAAGGAGAGTGTGGAGAGAGGGCCGCCCATCTTGTCGAGAAAGACCCAGATCAGCACGGCCACGATGATGCCGACGATGGCGATGGTGCGATATTGCCGGCCTAGATAAGCCTTGGCGCCTTCCTGGATGGCGCCTGAGATTTCCTGCATTTTGGCGTCGCCCGCCGATGCACCGATCACCTGCCGACCCGTGAACAGGCCGTAGAGCACCGCCACCAGGCCGCAGCCGATGGCGATCAAAACTGCTGTCATGAATGTTCTCCCCTACAAACTCCCTCTGGCCCGATCTTGGGTCCTCATTCTTATGAAAAGCGGAGCCTATAGAGGGAACGCGGCGCGTCAAGCGGATAACGCTGCGTCAACGGGGCATGACGAAAGACCACCGGGCGAAGATCGCGGCCTCGCCCGGTAGCGCAAAACAGGGAAGGAGAACCGTGCCGTAGCGCGTTCGCCGGTTCAACCGAACTTGGGCAGATCCGCGAGCGAGGCGCCGCTGATCGTGGCATCCACGACGGCCGCATAGCTGGCCTGTGCCGCTGCCTCGGCCTGCCCGACCTGGACGGCCGGCGCAGCGGCGGAGACGCCCGCCAGCGGATCGACCAGGACCGCGCGGACCGGCAGGGTCGCCTGGGCCGGCGCACGGACCTCCTTGGTCAGTGCCTGGGACGCACCGTTGAACGATGTTTCGGGCAGTTGCGGGCCCGACACGGCGCCGCCGGTGGCTGCCACCACCGCATCGTCGCCCACCAGCGCGGGCGCGGCGTGACGGCTGGCCGACTCGCGGTGAGAATAAGTCAGAGGCGGCTGATCGGTTTCCGATGCGCCGGGCTCATAGACCACCGAGGCCGCACCGGTCTCGGCACCGGCCGTGGTGCCGGCGACGCTCTGCGTGGCATTGGGGGTCTGCGCATAGGGCGCGAGCGGCCCGGCCGGCGCATGGATGGGCTGAATCGCCCCGATTCCCGCAATCGAGAGGGACATGGATAGACTCCTGCTGCACGGTCCGCACCATTTGTCGGGCACGGCCCCTTGCAGGAGAAAGAACAAGTCCGATTAGCGAAAAATTAGCGATAAACTGCGCGCTTGGTCAGGCACCTGCCGCATGCTCATAGCCCAGCCGCGCGGGCAGCCGCACCGATACCCCATCCAGAACGACCGAAAGGCCCGCCCCTTTAGCGCAATGCCCCACGCGCAGCATGCCCTCCGGCGGCGGCAGGTCCGGCGGCAAGGCGGCAAGCAGCACATAATCGTCCCCGGCAGTGGCGGCGGCGAGGCGGCTCTCCACCGAAGAGCCGCGCAACCCCGCATAATCGGCCGAGAGTGGCACGGCCTCGATCACCACAGCACAGCTGCTCACCTCGGCCATGCGCCGCGCGTCAATGAGCAACCCGTCCGACACGTCCATCATGGCATGGGCGCGCGCTGCCAATGCCA
>DASRXY010000190.1:0-2124 GCA_035654035.1 Sphingobium sp.
CGTGTTGGGCCGGCCGCGATAGGCCACCGGCGAGGAATAGTTGATGATGTCGCCTCGCGCCGCCGCAGGATCGCGATGGGCGAGAAACGCCTGCACCCCCCAGAAGACGCTCTTGAGGCCGCTGGCAATCATCCGCTCCAGAGTCTCCTCACTCACCTGCTCGATAGGCTCGTAGACGAGATAGGAGGCATTGTTGACCAGCGCGTCCACGGGCCCATAAGCGCGCGCAAAGGCCGCCATGGTCTCATCGAACACCGTCTGCCGGCCCAAATCGCCGGCATAGGCCACAGCTTCCCCGCCCGCCGCGACGATGTCCGCCGCGACCTGGGCGGCGTTCCCCCCGTCAATGTCACAGACCGCCACCACCGCGCCGAGGCTCGCCAGATGCGTGGCTATCCCCTCGCCCAGCCCCCGGCCCGCGCCGGAGACGAACACCTTGCGGCCGCGCAGCCCCGTCATCCGCCTGTTCCCAGCCCGAACAGCGTCGCCACATAATGGCTGTCCATATACTCATGGAGCCGGCCAATCTTGCCGTTGTTCATGCGGAACACCCAGCCATAGCGGTTGTGATAGGGCCGCCCGTCCTGCAACGTGCCGTCACTGTAGCTTTCCACGCAAACGAAGTCGCCATCCGAGAAGATCGCCTGCGGGTGCACCTTGGGATCGCCCGGCGCGAACATGCCGCGCACCGGCGCCAGAAACTCGTCGATAATGGCATGGCCCCGGTGGCTGCCCGCGCCGGGGATCGCCTGGACCATCGGCTCCCAGACGGAGTCTTCATCGATGAAGGTGCGCAGCGTCTCCAGATCGCCGCTGCTCAGCACGGCGAGGAAATCGAGGGCGAGTTGCTCATTGGCATTCTTGGCCGTCACGCTCATCGGGGCGTTCCTGTTTCTTGCACCGTCGGGATGGGAAGCACCGGCACGCGGCCGCCCTGATAGAGCGCCACGTTGCCGATGCGGCTCTTGAACTTCCAGCCCTGCGCCGTGCGCACGAACACATCGTCGAAACTGCCGATGAAGAGGCCTTCGCCCTCGCGCGGCCAGGGCCCGGCCGGGTCGGGCGCGGACATCATCGTCACATAGCTGTTGCCGCGCGCCTCATCGGGCGAGACCACGTCAATGAGGATGTTGGTCATCACATGGCGCGTGAGCCGCGCGGCGCGGTCCCGAAAGATGGCGTGGACCTTGTCGCGCCCATAATAGGGATGCGCGGGGTCGAGCGGCCGGGCGAAGACGCAATCCTCCACGAACAGGGCGGCCAGCGCCTCATGGTCGAGATCGTCATTATATTTGGCGAACTGGAGGACCAGCCGCGCGCAGGCCCGCTCGATCCCGGCGGTGTCGGCGGGGCTCATCCCTTGCCGCCCTTCTTGCTCTTCGATCGCGTTTCGGCGTCCCCGCCGTTCTTGAGGGCCTTGGCTTCCTTCGTGTCCTTGGTGTCCTTGGTGCCCTTCGTGTCCTTGGCGTCCTTGGTGTCCTTGGCTTCCTTTGTGTTCCTTGTGTCCTTGGCGTCCTTGGCGTCCTTGGCCTCCCTGGCCCTCTTGCCCTTCCCTTTTCCGCCGCCGGCCGATTGCTCGGCATCGATCTCGGCGAACGCCTCATTGGCGAGGCGGAAGCTGTCCACCGCTGCCGGCACGCCGCCATAGATGGCGACCTGAAGCAGCGCCTCGCGGATTTCCTCGCGGCTCAGGCCGTTGTTGAGCGCCCCGCGCACATGCGCCTTCAATTCGTGCGGCCGGTTGAGGATGGCGATCATGCCGAGGTTGAGCAGCGAACGATCGCGCCGCGACAACCCTTCGCGTCCCCAGACCTCGCCCCAGCAATATTGCGTCACCAGCTCCTGCAGCGGCTGATTGAAAGGGTTCATGCCCGCGAGCGCGCGGTCCACATAGGCATCGCCCAGCACCGCGCGGCGGATGCCGAGCCCCTTGTCGAACATGTCCTTGTCCATTTCTCCCGTCCTCTCTCACAGCGCCCCATACAGCGCGTCGATCAGCCGCCGGGCGCGCGGCCCGTTGTCGCCGACGGCGTGGAACTTGTTGCAGCAATAGGAAAAGCCGATGCCCGCATCGGGATCGCCGAAGCCGAGCGAGCCGCCAATGCCGTGATGGCCGAAGCTGCG
>DASRXY010000191.1:0-5935 GCA_035654035.1 Sphingobium sp.
CGGTCTTGAGATAGTCCGTCGACACCTGGTTGGCGACGACCGAGAGGAAGCAGCCGACGAGGCCCATGTCATGATACCAGGGCAGCCAGCTAATGCAGCGATCGCTCTCCACCAACTGCATGGCATGGCTGTGCGCGGCCAGATTGCTGAGCAGCGCCTTGTGCGTCACCGCGACGCCATGCGGAAAACGGGTCGAACCGCTCGAATATTGCAGATAGCAGATGTCGTCCGTGCTTGCCTGCGGCAGGGCGTCGGGCACAGCCTGCGCGGCGAGAAAATCCTCGAAGCTCAGCGGCTCGATCCCCTCGCGGCGCGCCGCCTCGCTCGCCATCTCGGCCAACTCGGCCGGGAACAGCAGCATCAGCGGATCGCAGCTCTGGAGCTGCACGCGGAGCTGATCGATATAGCTTTCCTTGCCGCCGAAGCTGGTCGGCAGCGGCAGCGGCACCGGCCAGGCGCCGGCATAGACGATACCAAAGAAAATCTGGGCGAACTCGGCGCCCGTCTCGGCGACCAGCGCCACGCGGTCGCCGGGCTTTATGCCGCGCGCGATGAAACGGTACGCGCAGGCGAGCGCATCGGCACGCATTTCGCTGAAAGGATAGGCCCGCGTCAGATTGCCGCGCGGATCGTGAAAATTGAGGCCGCGCGCACCTTGAGCGGCATAGTCGAGCGCTTCTCCCAGAGTGGCGAAATCGGCGAAGCGCCGCTCAAGCCCGTCTTCCGTCGGAGTTGGCTGCATCAATGAGACCCTTCTTTCTGGACCGGCTCGCGCCGGGCTCCCGATTATCCTGAACCGCCTCTCGCCCGCGCATGCGCTGCGACCCGCAGCTTTCGGGCCTGTTCAATTAAGGCAGGGAGTGTGGCACAAAAAAGGCGCATGCGCCCTTATCGTCAAAAAACTGCCCCAAAACCGCTCGATTCGAACGATCTGGAGGCTCTCGCCCTCGCTTATGTCGGCCGCTATGCGACCAGCAGAGGCAAGCTGACCGCCTATCTGCGCCGCAAGCTGCGCGAACGCGGCTGGGCCGGCGAGGGAGAGCCGCCGGTGGACGCGATCACCGAGCGCATGGCCGAGCTGCGCTATGTGGACGACGCCGCCTATGCCGCCATGACGGCCGATGCCATGCAACGGCGGGGCCTGGGCGCGCGCCGCATCGCGCAGAAGCTGGCGATGGACGGCATCGAAGAGACGCTGCGCGAGGAGGCCGGTCCGGATGCCGCCGCCCGTTGGCACGCCGCCGAGCGCCTTGCGCGCCGCAAGCGCATTGGCCCCTATGCCGCCGCGCCGGCCGACAGCCCGCTACGCGAAAAACAAATCGCCGCCTTCCTGCGCGCGGGCCACGATCTTGCCACTGCGCGCCTGTGGGTCGAGGCGCGACCAGGCGAATCGCCCGAGACGCCGGAGGACGTGGCCTGACGCACGCGGGGTGAAACGACCGCCCTCCCCAACGACTGGACGGCGGACGCCAAATGATGTTCAGGCGGAGCAAAGAAGGGAAAACAAGACATGCGCCATCCTCGCACCGCCAGCCTTGCAGGCAGAAGCCCAGCGCTCCGGCGGCTCGCCCTTCCGATGGCAGCATTGACGACTCTGCTGGCAGGCAGCGCCATGGCCCAGGCTCCCGCAAGCACGCGGGCGGCAACCCCTACCCTGCCGCTCCACCGCCCCGCGCCCGTCAGTCCCGCCCTCCTCACCGACCCGCCGGCCGAGGACTGGCTCATGTTCCGCCGCACATTGAACGGCTGGGGACATAGTCCGCTGACGCAGATCACGCCCGCCAATGTCGGCACGCTGCAACTCGTCTGGTCGCGGCCGCTGGGCGACGGCGTTTATGAGGGCACGCCGCTCATCCACGCCGGGGTCATGTACATCATCGAGCCCAATGATGCCGTGCAGGCCGTGGACGCCGCCACCGGCGATCTCATCTGGCAGTTCAAGCGCCGCTATGCACAGGGCTTCACCGGCGGCGGCAGCAAGCGCAACGCCGCCATCTTCGAGAACCTGCTCATCAACAGCAGCGCGGACGGCTTCGTCTATGCCGTGGACATCACCACCGGCAAGCAGGTGTGGGAGACGAAAGTCACGGATTGGAAGACCCAGTCGGCCAGCACCAGCAGCGGGCCCATCATCGCCGGAGACCGGGTCATCACCGGGCGGAACTGCGCGCGCGAGGCAGGGCCGGACGCCTGCGTCATGGTCGCCCACGATGCGCGCACCGGCCGCGAGCTGTGGCGCACCAGCACCATGGCCAAGCCCGGCACGCCCGAAGATGCGAGTTGGGGCGACGTGCCGTGGGAGAAGCGCCTCCAGGTTGGCACATGGATGCCGCCGACTTATGATCCCGAGCTCAAGCTCATCTATTTCGGCACGTCCGTCACGGCACCGACCACCAAGTTCCTGCTGGCGGGCAACGACAAGAAGCATCTCTATTCCACCTCCACCCTGGCACTCGACGCCGAGACGGGGCGGATCGTCTGGTATTACCAGCACATCCTCGACCATTGGGATTTCGACCACACCTTCGCGCGGCTGCTCATCGACACGCAGGTCGCGCCCGATCCCAAGGCGGTCGCCTGGATCAACCCGCGCCTCAAGCCCGGCGAGCGGCGCCAGGTGCTCACCGGCATCCCCGGCAAGACCGGCATCGTCTATACGCTCGACCGCAAGACCGGCGAATTCCTGTGGGCCACGCCCAGCGTGCGGCAGAATGTCGTCCAGTCCATCGACGGCGCGACCGGCGAGGTGACGGTCAATCCCGCTACCATCTTCACCGGGCCGGGGCAGACGGTCGATGTCTGTCCCAGCTTCGCGGGTGGCAAGAACTGGCAGGAAGGCAGCTACAGCCCGGAAACGGGCCTGATGTACATGCCGCTTCAGAACCTCTGCTCCACCGTCACCAGCGAGAGCGAGACGGTGAAGGGGCAGATCGGCATGGGCATCGACTATACGGCCATGCTGCCGCCGGGCGAGACCAATGTCGGCGCCATCCACGCCATTTCCGTCGCGACCGGGCGCACGGCGTGGAAATTCGAGCAGCGCGCCGGCATGATGTCGCTGCTTTCCACTGCCGGCGGTCTGCTTTTCGCGGGCGATGCCGCCGGCCGCTTCAAGGCGCTGGACAACAAGAGCGGCCGCAAGCTGTGGGAAGTCAATCTCTCCTCCGCCGTGACCGGCTTTCCCGTCACCTATGCGGTGGACGGCCGCCAATATGTCGTGATCGGCACCGGCATCGCGCCGGAGGGCATGGCGCTTGGCCGCATGGCGCCGGAATACAAGCCAACACAGCGTAGTGTGCTCTATGTCTTCGCCCTGCCGAAGCGCTGACATGTCGCGCGCTCGGCCATTTCTCCCGTTGCCATCCCCCCGTCGGAAAGGCTAAGCGCGTCGGCCATGGGCATATTCGGCAAGATCTTCACCTGGTGGGACGGCGCCACCATCGGCACCGCGTTCTGGACCGCGCGCAAAGGCACGCGCGTGGGCGAGGACCATCAGGGCAACGTCTATTATGAAGGCGGTGCGGACGTGAACGGCGTGCCACGCCGCTGGGTCATCTACAACGGCAGCAACGATGCGAGCCGCGTGCCGGCCGAATGGCATGGCTGGCTGCATCACAGCATCGAGGGCACGCCCGAAAGCAGCCTGCCGCCGCCGCGCATCTGGGAAGCGGATTTCACGCCCAACATGACCGGCACCCCCGCCGCCTATCGCCCCTCCGGCGCCATCGAGGCCGGCGGTCGCCGTCAGATGGCGACGGGCGATTACGAAGCCTGGTCGCCGGACGCGTGAGCCCCGCGGCATTTTTCGACACGCGGCGGTTAGGAAAATGCGCAAGATCATGACCGTGACAAGGCCTGGCCATTCCCGCCGCTGGCATGCCCTCGCGGCGTCGGCCGCTCTCCTCGCTATGCTCGCCGCCTGCGGCCCGCGTCAGGCGCCGGACAATGGCGCGGAGGCAGGCGTGCCCCAGCAGGTCGCGGGCAATGAGGTGAGCGGCGCCGCCGGTCTGCTCGGTACGCCCATGGCCGAGCGCGTCGCCGTCATTGGCTTGCTCAACAAGCGCAACGGCCTCACCCGCAAGCTCAGCATGAAGCCGGGCCAGGCTTTCCGCGTCGACAACGCCATCGTGCGCCTGCGCGCCTGTGAGACGGCCGCCCCCTGGGAGGAAGTGCCGGAGACGGGCGCTTTCGTACAGCTCGACGTGCGCGAGAGCCGTGACAACCAGTGGCACCGCGTCTTCTCCGGCTGGCTCTTCAAGGAGCGGCCGGATCGCAATGTGGTGCAGCACCCGATCTACGACGTCTGGGTGATGAGCTGCGCGATGACATGGCCGGAGACCGGCGACGAGACGGTGCGCGTAGCCTCGCGCGCGGCCGGCGCATCCAATGCCGGCGGTACCAACGAAGCCGCATCGGCCGAGGCGACGAGCGACTCAAGTGCGCCGAAATCCGGGGCTGTTCCCGCGCCCGGCGTCAGCGCCGCGTCCAACAGCGCGGAATAACGCTCCGCACTGACCTCCACCGCGCCCAGCGTGGCGAGGTGATCGGTCATGAACTGGCAATCCAGCAGGGTGAAGCCGCCGACGCGCAATCGCGCCACCAGCCAGGCCATCGCCACCTTGGAAGCGTCTCTCGCTCGACTGAACATGCTCTCGCCGAAGAACGCCCGCCCCATCGCCAGCCCGTAAAGGCCACCGACAAGCTGAGGTTCCGCGCTACTGTCGCCCGGCAACCAGCATTCGACGCTGTGCGCCATGCCGGCCCGGTGCAGTCGAATGAAGGCTTCCTCGATCTCGCTGTTGATCCAGGTGGTGGGTCGGTCGTCGGCGCTCTGCGCGCAGAGGGCGATGACGCGCTCGAAGGCCCGGTTCGCCGTCACCGCGAACCGCTCCGCGCGAATCGTCTTGCGCAGCGAGCGAGAGAGATGGAAGCCATCGAGCGGTAGAATTGCGCGCTGTTCGGGCTGCACCCAATAGATCGAGGGCGCCTCGCGGTCATCCGCCATGGGGAAGAGACCGGCGGCATAGGCACGCAGCAGGATAGGCAGGTCGATGGCCATGCGCATCATCTAGCAGAGCCGCCCGGCGCCGTCCCGCAGGATGAAACGCCGGACCGCACAAGAGGCTGGCCCGGCACTGCATCCCTGCCTATCCAGCCAGGACCACGAAGCGAGGGAGAAAGCGCATGGCGACATTCGTACTGGTGCACGGCGCCTGGGGCGGCAGCTACATGTATGGCAAGCTGGCACGCGCGCTGCGCGAGGCAGGTCACGAAGTTCACGTCCCTTCGCTCACCGGGCTGGGCGAGCGCGTGCATCTGGCGCATGGGGGCATCACGCTCACCGACCATATCAACGATGTGGTCGGCCTCATCGATTGCGAGCGGCTGGAGGATTTCATCCTGGTCGGCCACAGCTATGGCGGCATGGTCATCACCGGCGTCGCGGCCCTGCGCGGCGCGCGCATTCGCACACTGGTCTATATCGACGCCTTCCTGCCGGAGGACGGCCAGGCGCTATGGGACATCGCCGACGATGTGGCGCGCAAGGCCTATATCGACGGACAGCGCGAGACGCCGGGCCTCTGCCAGCCCTTCTTCCCCGTAGGCGAGCGCCGGGTGAGCGGCCAGCCGCTGCTCACCTTGCTTCAGCCGGTGAAGCTCGGCGGCGAGGAAGAGCAGATCGGCCGGCGCACTTATCTCTACGCAACGCGCGACGCGCCGACCATCTTCACCAAGTTCCGCGACCGGATCGCCAACGATCCCGCCTGGACCGTGCACGAACTGGCGACCGGCCACCTCGTCTGGGACGAAGACCTACCGGGCGTGACGCGCATCCTGCTCGATGAAGCGGGGCGATAAGGACGCCACAGGGCAGGCCAATCTTGGCTGCTCCTCTTCAGAGGAGGGGAGCAGCTGTTATGGCCGCAGCGTTACT
>DASRXY010000192.1:0-28009 GCA_035654035.1 Sphingobium sp.
CCCTGTCCACCCGCTTCCACGGCGTTGAGCAGCGCCATCAACGCCACCAGCGTCTTGCCCGCGCCGACATCGCCCTGGAGCAGGCGGAGCATCGGCACCGCCTGTGCCATGTCGCCCTCGATCTCCGCAAAGGCGCGGCGCTGGGCGCCGGTCGGCGCGAACGGCAAGGTGAGCCGGTCGCGCAGGCTGCCATCGCCCTGAATCGGCAGGCCGCGCCGGCGCCGGGTCTGGGCGCGCAACAGCATGAGCGCGAGCTGGCTGGCGAACACCTCGTCATAAGCGAGCCGTTCGCGTGCCGCCTTCGCGGCCGGGTCGTCATGGGCAGTGCACAAGGCCGCGTGCCAGTCCGGCCAGCCGCGCGTCACCTTGAGGCCGGGCTCGATCCACTCGGGCAGATCCGGCGCGCGCGTGAGCGCCTGCGCCACCAACTCACGCATGCGGCCGTTGGTGATGCCCTCGGAGAGGCCATAGACCGGCTCGCACTCGGGCACGGCCTTCGCTTCTTCCAGCGGCACGACATGATCGGGGTGGACGATCTGGAGATCGTCGCCGAAGCGGTCGAGCCGGCCGGAGACGAAGCGTGGTTCGCCGAGGGGGAAGAGCTTGCGCGGCCAGCCGCTGTTCTTGCCGAAATAAACGATGCTGACCGGATCACCGCTCTCGTCGACCGCGAGCACGCGGAACGGCGCGCGCGTGGAGCCCGAGGCGCGATAGTCCTGCGCGGTGAGCACCAGGCCGACCATCCGCCCCACCTCCGCCTCGGCGAGGCGGCGCACCTTCTGCCGCTCGATCCAACTCACCGGCAAGTGAAAGGCCAGGTCCACCGCGCGCGAGAGGTCGAGGCGCGCGAGCGGCTTGGCCAGCGCGGCACCGACGCCCTTGAGCGCCGTGCTTTCCGTGAAGAGCGGATTGAGAATATCGGGCCGCATGATTATGTGCGGTCTAGAGCCTGTCTGTCGCAAGGCAAATCGCCTTTTTGTGTTCCTGCGCAGGCAGGAACACAGGGCCCCAGCCGAAGCGCTGCCTCCTTGGCCCCCTGCCCTCGCAGGAATCCATGGTGCGTGGGAAGGTCAGGCTCGCGCACGTCCGCCGACGGGCTCATTCGCGCCCGCCGGCCAATCGTCATTGCGCACCGCGCGGAGGAAGGAAGCGGACATGATTGAGGAAAGCCGCCTGCGCCGGATGCAGTTCCGTGCCTGGCACCGCGGCACGAAAGAGGCGGACCTGATGGTCGGCGGCTTCTTCGACCGCTACGGCGCCACCTTCAGCGAGGCCGAGGCGGCGTGGTTCGAGGCGCTACTCGACGAGGAGGATGTGGAGATCATGGCCTGGGCCATTGGCACCGCACAGCCGCCTGCGCGTTATGAAGGCACCATGATGCAAGCCATGCGCAAACTCGACTATATTCCCATTGCCCGGTGAGGTCCCCATTTCCTTGCCCTTTCAAATAGACCCGTTCGTCCCCAGCCTGTCGAAGCGCTCTTCCCTCCCGAAGAGGCTTCGCCAAACTCAGGACGAACGGCGTCGAGAGCGTTGACCGACACATGACCGACCTCCAGCGCATTCTCGCCGCCAAGGCACCGCTCACGCTCGCCGGCGTGCCAGCGGGCTTCGCTCCCGTTCTGCTCGCCGACCTCGCCCGCGCTGCGAAGGGCCGCGTCTGCTTCATTGCGCCGGACGCGCAGACGATGGATGCGATTGCGCAGAGCGTGCGCTATTTCGCGCCGGAGCTGGAGACAGTGAGCATTCCGGCGTGGGGCTGCCTTCCCTATGACCGCGCCTCCCCCTCGCTGCGCGCGGCGTCCGAGCGGCTGGCCGGCCTTCATGCGCTGCAAGTGCCCACAAGCGCGCCCAGCCTCGTCCTCACCACCATCAACGCCGTCACGCAGAAGACACTGACCCCCTTCCGCATCCGCCAGATGGTCGCGCGCCTCGCGCCGCGCGAGCGCATCGCCATCGAGCGGCTGGTCGCGCTGCTGCAATCCAACGGCTATGTGCGGACCGACACCGTGCACGATGCCGGCGAATATGCGGTGCGCGGCGGCATCGTCGATCTCTTCCCCTCGGGTGAGCCGGGGCCGCTGCGGCTCGATTTCTTCGGCGACGAGATCGAGACGCTGCGCCGCTTCGATCCCGTCACGCAGCGTACCACCGGCGCGGTCGAGCGCTTCATGCTGCTCCCCGCCTCCGAAGCGCTGCTCGACGAGGAGAGCATCAAGCGCTTCCGTGGCCGCTACCGCGAGCTGTTCGGCGCGACGGCGACCGGCGATCCGCTCTACCAGGCCGTGAGTGAGGGCCGGCGCCTGGCCGGCATGGAACACTGGCTGCCGCTGTTCGAGGATCGGCTGGTGCCGCTGGCCGAGCATCTCGACGCGGATACGCTGTGGCTGCGCGACGGCGGCACAGCGGGCGCGGCCGAGGCGCGGTTCGAGGCGATCGTCGATTATCACGCCAATCGCGTAGCGGCCGCCGGCGCCTCGCCGGGCAGCTACCGCCCGCTGCCGCCCGACCGGCTCTACCTCACCAGCGAAGAGTGGGCGCAGGCCAGCGCCGCGCTGCCGATCCACGCCACATCCGCCTTCCACGAGCCCGAAAGCGCGACCGTGATCGATTTCGCGGTGCAGGCCGCGCGCGATTTCGCGCCCGAGCGCGCGCAGAACGCCAATGTCTATGAGGCGGTGGCCAAGCATCTCGCGCAAAGCCAGCGGCTGGGCAAGAAGCGCATCATCGCCAGCTATTCGGCCGGCGCGCGCGAGCGGCTGAAGGGCCTGCTGGAGGATCACGGCGTCCGGGGATTGACCTTCGTCGAGACCTGGCAGGAGGCGCTGGGCGCCGCTTCGTCGCTCCCCTCCAAGAGGGAGGCCGATGGCGGGGAAAGCGCAGTGCGCGGCAAGGGGATCGACCGCATCGCCCTTACCGTCCTGCCGCTCGACCATGGCTTCGCGACGAGCGACATCGAGTTGCTCACCGAGCAGGACATGCTGGGCGACCGGCTGGTGCGCCGCGCCCGCAAGCGCAAGAGCGCCGACGCCTTCCTCGCCGAGCTGGCGACGCTGACGCCGGGCGACCTCGTCGTCCATATCGAGCACGGCATCGGCCGCTATGAGGGGCTGACCAGCATCCCGGTCGGCAAAGAGCCGCATGATTGCGTCGCGCTCTCCTATGCCGGCGGCGACAAGCTCTACGTGCCGGTCGAGAATATCGACGTGCTCTCGCGCTACGGCTCGGGCGAGGAAGGCGTAAGCCTTGACAAGCTGGGCGGCGAGGCCTGGCAGCGGCGCAAGGCGCGCATGAAGGAGCGGATCCGCGAGATTGCGGGTGAATTGCTGGCGACGGCCGCTCTGCGCGCGCTCAAGCCAGCACCCGCCTTCGAGCCGGACAGTTCGGGCTATCCCGCCTTCGTCGACCGCTTCCCCTATGAGGAAACCGAGGACCAGGACCGCTCCATCGCCGATGTGCTGGAAGACCTCGCCGCCGGTCGGCCGATGGACCGGCTGGTGTGCGGCGACGTGGGCTTCGGCAAGACGGAAGTGGCGCTGCGCGCGGCCTTCGTAGCGGCGATGGGCGGCGCACAGGTGGCGCTGATCTGCCCCACCACGCTGCTCGCCCGCCAGCACCACCTCAATTTCGAGGAGCGCTTCCGGGGCTTCCCGCTCAAAATCGGCCGGCTTTCCCGGCTGGTCGGCACGGCCGAGGCGAAGGCGACCAAAGAAGGGCTGGCGGACGGCACGGTCGACATCGTCATCGGCACGCATGCGCTGCTCGCGAAGGGGCTGACGTTCAAGCGGCTCGGCCTCGTCATCGTGGATGAGGAACAGCGCTTCGGCGTGGTCCACAAGGAGCGGCTGAAGCAATTGAAGGCGGACGTGCATGTGCTCACGCTCACCGCCACGCCGATCCCCCGCACGCTGCAAATGGCGATGAGCGGCCTGCGCGAGCTCTCCGTCATCCAGACGCCGCCGGTGGATCGTCTCGCCGTACGCACCTATGTCATGCCATGGGACGACGTGGTGCTGCGCGAGGCGCTGCTGCGCGAGCATTATCGCGGCGGCCAGACCTATTTCGTCGTGCCGCGCATCTCGGACATGCCGGACATGGAGGATTTCCTGCGCGAGAAGGTGCCGGAGGTGCGCTTCATCTCCGCCCACGGCCAGATGGCGGCGAGCGAGGTGGAGGAGCGCATGTCCGCCTTCTACGAGCGCAAATATGACGTGCTGCTCTCCACCACCATCGTCGAGAGCGGGCTCGACATTCCGAGCGCCAACACCATCATCATCCACCGCGCGGATCGCTTCGGCCTCGCCCAGCTCTACCAGCTGCGCGGCCGCGTGGGCCGCTCCAAGACGCGCGCCTATGCCTATATGACTACGCCCGCCGACCGCGTGACCACCGAGACGGCGGACAAGCGCCTCAAGGTGCTCTCGGACCTCGACACGCTGGGCGCGGGATTCCAGCTCGCCTCGCACGATCTCGACATTCGCGGCGCCGGCAATCTGGTGGGCGACGAGCAGAGCGGCCACATCAAGGAAGTGGGATTCGAGCTCTACCAGTCGATGCTCGAAGAGGCGATCCTGGAGGCCAAGGCAGGCGGCGCGGACAAGATCGTGATGAAGGAGAGCTGGTCGCCGCAGATCAATGTCGAGGCGCCGATCCTCATTCCCGAGGACTATGTGCCGGATCTCGACCTGCGCATGGGGCTTTATCGCCGCATCAACGAACTGGAGGACAAGGGCCATATCGAGGCCTTCGCCGCCGAGCTGATCGACCGCTTCGGCAAGCTGCCCGAACCCACACAGAACCTGCTGACGCTCATCGAAGTGAAGCTCAACTGCCGCAGGGCCGGCATCGCCAAGATCGACGTGGGCCCGCGCGGCGCGCTGGTCCACTTCCACAATGACGAATGCCCCAACCTGCCGGGCCTGCTCGCTTATGTGCAGAAAGTGGGGCCGGTGGCCAAGCTGCGGCCGGACAGCAAACTGGTCATCCAACGCGTCTGGGGTGATCCCAAGGCGCGCCTGAACGGCGCGCTCAAGCTCAGCCAGGGGCTGGCGAAGGCTGTGGGCTGAAGAGCTGGGCAGGGTCGCGGTGGCCGCCATCGTCTTTTCCACTTGATCGCATTCTCTTGGGAAGAGAAAGCCAGGAGAAAGAGCGAACGGGTGGCAGGAGAACCAGATGGGGGGACCGTCTTCGCGACAGGATATTGTCGGCGGATTTCAGCGGCTGCTTCGCCGCTCCCGCCGCGCGCTCCTCCGCTACAGGAAACCCGATTCGGCGCAGATCGAATCCTTTGTCACCGATCTCTATGGCGCCATTCTCAGGCGCGAACCGGATACGAGCGGCTTTTCCAATCATGTGGCGCGGCTGGGGCGCAGGCCGACATTCCATGACGCGCGCGCCATGCTCTCCGTCTTCCTGAACAGCGACGAGGCCGTAGAGCTGCGCGCCGCCGAAACATCGCTGGGGATTTCGTGGGATCCGCCGGAGCAAGAGGCGGTGCGCACCGTCATGTCACTCGGCACGCACTGCCTGACGAGCAGTGTGCTCAAGACACTCGGCCTCAAGACGTTTTCGGCGCCCTTTGACTGGATCTTCTCCAATGCGGCCATGGTGGCGCATTGCATCCGGGATGATTTCAGGACGTTCCTCGATCCGAATCAGCACGAATTCGTCGCTATCGAGAACCGCACCGTACCTAGCGCCAACTTTTGCGAGCACCGCTTTTACAAGGACAAGTTCGGCGTCAAGACAGTCTTCAACCACTACGACATCACGACGAAAGAACATTACGATTATTATGTTCGCTGCGTGGACCGCTTCCGCGCGACACTCCGATCGCGCGATCGCACGTTGCTCGTCATGGTCACGCGCCGCGAGATGATGAGGGAGGATGACTTCTCCGGCCTCTGCGCGGCGCTGGAGCCATTTCCCAAAGCCGAACTGCTCGTCGTCCGCGCCTCTCGTCGTCCGCACAAATTTGGCGGAGAGCTGGCCATGAGCGAGGGCCGTCACAAGCTGCACGATCTCTATCTGATCGGCGACCTGGGAACCGTTTCCTTTCCGGACAAGCGGGACGAGGCGATGTTTCGCCATATCCTCGCGCACTACCGCTTCGATCTGGCAGCGCCGATTCCCTGAGGACTTGCTCCTAATCCGGGCAACAGGACCGGAGAATGACGCGCGATCCGTCGCGAAAGACGCTCTGCCTCTTGCCCACCCGCCGGGCGGCACTAAGAGCAAAGCCGTGACCAACAGCATCATCATCGGCAACGATCCCGCCGGGCGGGACGTGCCCATCGACATCGAGGAGCTTCTGGCGACGCGCCTGCTGGTGCAGGGCAATAGCGGCTCGGGCAAGTCGCACCTGCTGCGCCGCTTGCTGGAAGAGAGCGCCAGTCTGGTGCAGCAGGTGGTGATCGACCCCGAGGGCGATTTCGTGACACTGGCCGAGCCGTTCGGCCATGTCGTGATCGATGCGGCGAGCTATGCCAGCGGCGACATCGCCCAGCTTGCAGCGCGCATCCGCCAGCACCGCGCCTCGGTGGTGCTGGCGCTCGACGGGCTGGAGCTGGAGGCGCAGATGCGCTGCGCCGCGCTCTTCCTCTCCACACTGTTTGATGCGCCGCGCGAGCAGTGGTTTCCCGCGCTGGTGGTGGTGGACGAGGCCCAGATGTTCGCGCCCGCGGCCGCCGGCGACGTGACCGACGAGACGCGCCGCCTGTCACTGGCGGCAATGACCAACCTCATGTGCCGGGGGCGCAAGCGCGGCCTTGCCGGCGTCATCGCCACGCAGCGCCTCGCCAAGCTCGCCAAGAATGTCGCGGCCGAAGCCTCCAACTTCCTGATGGGCCGCACCTTCCTCGATATCGACATGCTGCGCGCCGCCGATCTGCTTGGCATGGAGCGGCGACAGGCCGAGCAGATCCGCGATCTGGAGCGCGGCCATTTCCTGGCGCTCGGCCCGGCAATCACCCGGCGGCCGCTGGCCGTGCGGATCGGCGCCGCCCGCACCGCGCCCAAGACGGTGCTGTCCGGCCTTATCCCGCCGCCCGAGGCGCCTGCGGAGGACATGTTCGCCCTGCTCCACGCCGAGCCGGAAACGCGCACACCCACCCCGACCCCGCCGCCCCCGCCGCCGCCCGTGGAGGTCGAGCAACTCATGGACGAGATCGCCGCGCCGGCCGAACCCGCACCGGCCGCGAGCGGAGCGCCCGAGCCGTCGACGGTGGAGCGCGACGCACTGCTGAGCGAGATCATCGCGGACATGGCACAGGAGGAGGACATCACCTTCCGGCCGCTGCCTGCGGTTTTCCAGGATTTCTCCGTGCAGTGCCGGATGCGCCGCCTGCCGCCTAATCTGCTGAACATCACGGCCTTCCGCCGCCGGCTCGCTGCCGCGCTAGCCGGCTTCGCGCCGCGCGGCGAGGAAGACGCGCAGTATGCGGCCGTCGCCGATATGGCGCGCGCCGTGCCGGAGGAACTGCTCGCGCCTTTCCTGCTGATCGCCCAGGCCGCGCTCGACGGCGCCCCCTGCCCGGACGACGAGCGGCTCGCCCTCATCTACGGCACACGCAGCCCCGGTCGCATCCGTCGCCTGCTGGAGCATCTGGAGAAGAGCGGCTTCATTGTCGTGCGCAACGATTATGGCGGCCGTCGCTCCGTGGGCATCCCCGGCCTCAATCTGCTCACCGCGCCGCAGGAGGCGTGAGGGATTGGATCGGGGATAGCGGGGACGCCCGATATCCGGCCGATCGCCCTTCCCTCGCCGCCGCCCTGTTCCTATAGCCGCCGCCATGTCTACCGATCCCCTCGCCCTGCTGCGCCGCGTCTTTGGCTTCGAGGGGTTTCGCGGCGTGCAGGCGCAGGTGATCGACCGCGTGCTGGCCGGCCAGCCGACGCTCGCCATCATGCCGACGGGCGCGGGCAAATCGCTCTGTTACCAGCTTCCCGCCGTCGCGCTGCCGGGCTGCTGCGTAGTGGTCTCGCCGCTCATCGCGCTGATGCACGACCAGCTCCGGTCCGCCCGCGCGCTCGGCATCCGGGCAGCCAGTCTCACCTCGGTGGACGCGGACTGGCGCGAGACGCAGGACCGGCTCGTCGCGGGCGAGTTGGACCTGCTCTACGTGGCGCCCGAGCGCGCCAGCGGCGAAGGTTTTCGCGCCCTGCTGGAGCGCAGCCAGATCGCGCTCTTCGCCATCGACGAGGCGCATTGCGTCTCCGAATGGGGCCATGATTTCCGCCCTGATTACCGCTTGCTGCGGCCGCTGCTTGATGCCTTCCCGCAGGTGCCGCGCCTGGCGCTGACGGCCACGGCCGACGCGCACACCCGCGCCGACATCCTGACCCAGCTCGGTATCCCGCCCGAGGGGCTGGTCATCTCCGGCTTCGACCGGCCGAACATCCGCTATGCCGTGCTCCCGCGCGACGGGCTGCGACGGCAGGTCGCGGATATGCTGGCCGCCAATCCCGGCCCCGGCATCGTCTATGCGCCCACCCGCGCGGCGACTGAACAGCTTGCCGAGGCCCTGGCGGTCAATGGCCGCCCGGTGCTGCCCTATCATGCCGGCCTTGCGCCGGAAGTGCGCGCCGCCAATCAGGCCGCGTTCCTCGCCAGCGAGGAGATGGTGATGGTCGCCACCGTCGCCTTCGGCATGGGCATCGACAAGCCGGACGTGCGCTTCGTCGTCCATGCCGGCCTCCCTAAGTCGATCGAGAGCTATTATCAGGAGAGCGGCCGCGCCGGGCGCGACGGCGAGCCGGCGCAGGCCGTGCTGCTGTGGGGCCCGGAGGATTTCGTGCGTGCCCGCCAGCGCATCGGCGAGGTGGAGCCCGAGCGGCAGACCGGCGAGCGCGCGCGCATCACGGCGCTGGGCGCGCTGGTCGAAACCGCCGGCTGCCGCCGCGCGGTGCTGCTGCGCCATTTCGGCGAGAGCCCGCCGCCCGGCTGCGGCAATTGCGACAACTGCCTCTCGCCGCCCGCCAGCATCGATGCCACGCAGACGGCACAGAAGCTGCTCTCCGCCGTCCACCGCACCGGCCAGAGCTTCGGCCTGGGCCATCTGGAGGCGGTGCTCACCGGCAAGAGCAATGACCGCATCGTCCAGCGCGGCCACGACCGGCTCTCGGTCTTCGGCATCGTGGGGGGCGAGGAGATGGCGCTGCTCAAGCCCGTGGCGCGCGCGCTGCTCGTCCATGAGGCACTGGAGACGAACGAGCATGGCGGCCTGATGCTGGGGCCCACCGCGCGCAGCTATCTGCGCGGCGAGGAAGCGCTGCCGCTCGTGCTGCCGCCGGCCCGCAGCCGCCGCCGCAAGCGGGACATGGGCGCCAACCCCGTCGACGACCCCATTTTCGAAGCGCTGCGGGCCTGCCGCCGCGACCTTGCCCAGGAGGCCGGCGTGCCGCCTTATGTGATCTTCCACGACAGCACGCTGCGCGACATGGCGGCCGTCCGCCCCAAATCGCTGCGCGACATGGCGCTGGTGAGCGGCGTGGGCACGCGCAAGCTGGAAGCCTATGGCGAGGCTTTCCTGGCTGTGCTGCGGCAGTTCTGAGCCCGTCTCGGGCACGAACGCGCGCAATTGTTGTTCTGTCACCGAGGGGGCCTATATGCACGCCCTTGGCGATTCGCTTCTCATGGAGACTATTGAGATGAGCAAGGTGCTGGTCATCGGGGCGGGGGGCGTCGGGTCCGTCGCGGTCCACAAGATGGCGATGAACGCGGATATTTTCAGCGACATCACGCTGGCGAGCCGCACGCTCTCCAAATGCGATGCCATCGCCGCCTCGGTGAAGCAGCGCACCGGCGTCACCATCCGCACGCGTCAGATCGACGCGGACGACATCGGCGCCACCACCGCGCTCATCAAGGAAATCGGCCCCAAGCTGGTCGTGAACCTGGCCCTGCCCTATCAGGACCTCGCCATCATGGACGCCTGCCTCAATGCCGGCGTGCATTATATGGACACGGCCAATTACGAACCGCGCGACGAGGCGCATTTCGAATATAGCTGGCAATGGGCCTATCAGGACCGCTTCAAGGAGGCGGGGCTCATGGCGCTGCTCGGCTCCGGCTTCGACCCCGGCGTAACCAGCGTGTTCGCCACCTGGCTCAAGAAGCATCATTTCGAGCGGATCGACACGCTCGACATTCTCGATTGCAACGGCGGCGACCATGGCCAGCATTTCGCCACCAACTTCAATCCGGAAATCAACATCCGCGAAGTGACCGCCCCGGCGCGGCACTGGGAGAATGGCGAATGGGTGGTGACGCCCGCGCTCAGCCACAAGCAGAGCTTTGATTTCGATCAGGTCGGCCCCAAGAACATGTACCTCATGTATCATGAGGAGCTGGAAAGCCTCGCGAAGTTCTTCCCGGAGATCAAGCGCATCCGCTTCTGGATGACCTTTGGCGACGCCTATCTCAAGCATCTGGAAGTGCTCCAGAATGTCGGCATGACGCGGATCGACCCGGTGATCTACAATGGCGTGGAGATCATCCCGCTCCAGTTCCTCAAGGCCGTGCTGCCCGAACCCGCCTCTCTGGGGCCAACGACCAAGGGCAAGACCAACATCGGCGACATCGCCACGGGCCTCGGCAAGGATGGCAAGGAGAAGACGCTCTATATCTATAACGTCTGCGACCATGAGGAGGCCTATGCCGAGACGGGCAATCAGGCGGTCAGCTACACCACCGGCGTCCCCGCGATGATCGGCGCGGCTCTGATGGTGCAGGGCATCTGGTCCGGCGCGGGCGTGTTCAACATCGAGCAGCTCGATCCCGATCCCTTCATGGACATGCTGAACAAGCACGGCCTCCCCTGGCAAGTGAAGGAACTGCCGGCACCGCTGGCCTTCTGAGCGACAGGTTCAGGATTGCGCGCAGAGGACGAGGGAACCGCATTGAAGCGCGGCCGTCCAGAACGACAATTCGGGGGGCCGAACGCTCTCCGCGCGCTCCGCGCCTCTGCGGGTCTCTTCCGGGCCGCCGTCCTAGGGTCTTTCCGTGTTGATTGAGCCAGTCCAGTGCTCCTGCGCAGGAGCACTGGTTCCTTCTTGCTCGCACAGACTCTAAACCAGCGGCCCCTTCACAATCGAGCCAAACTCTGGTCATCTTCAGGGCGCGCGGGCAGCGGCAGGAGATCGGGATGAAGCATGGGATCATGAGACGCAGCCCGTTGGCTCTGGCGAGCACCGCGCTGCTGCTAGCGCTGAGCGGCTGTGGCGGGCAGGATATCGCCATGACCAACTATGGCCCCAGCAAGGCCATGCAGATCTGCGTGAACTCCGGCGGAACGCTCCAGGCGCGCGGCAAGGCCGGGCGCGTAACCTGCGTACATCCCTATTCCGATGCGGGCCGTCGCTGCACCTCGGGCAGCGACTGCCAGGGGCGCTGCCTGGCCGATCGCGGTCCCGACGGGCTGCCGGCGCTCGGCGCGCAGACACCCGGCCACTGCCAGGCCGACGACCAGCTCTATGGCTGCTATGCGGAGGTCGAAGGCGGGCGCGCCAAGGCCGCGATCTGCGTGGATTGATGCCATGGCCCGACCACGCACCGTCATTGCCGTGATCGAGGGCGACATCACGCGCCTTGCCGTCGACGCCATCGTCAACGCGGCCAACCGCTCGCTGCTGGGCGGCGGCGGCGTGGACGGCGCCATCCACCGAGCGGCCGGGCCGGAGCTCCTCGCCGAATGCCGCCTGCTTGGCGGCTGCCCCACGGGCGAGGCGCGCATCACCGGCGGCTATCGCCTGCCGGCGCGCCATGTGATCCATACGGTGGGGCCGGTCTGGCGCGGCGGCGATCAGGGCGAGCCCGCGTTGCTTGCGAGCTGCTACCGTGCCTCGCTCGATCTTGCTGTCGCGCACGGGCTGCGGCGCCTCGCCTTCCCGGCCATCTCGACGGGTATTTACGGCTATCCGCTGGCGGCCGCCGCGCAGGTGGCGGTCTCGACCGTGACTCCCTATGTCAATGCCGCGCCGGATGTGCTGGACGAGGTGCTGCTCGTCTGCTTTGGCGCGGATGCCGCCGGCGCCTTCCGCGCAGCCCTTGCCCAGATGGAGTGACCTCGACGATGGAAACCAGAGCCGGCGATCCCGGCGCCTTCGCGCGCTTCGATCTCGCCCGCGTCCCCTCGCCCGCCTTCGTGGTGGACGCCGCCGCCGTGCGGCGCAACCTCGCCATTCTCAAGGATGTGCGGGACCGCGCGGGCATTCGCATGCTGGCCGCGCTCAAGGCCTTCTCCATGTGGTCGCTGGGCCCCACTATCGCCGGCACGCTGGATGGCGTGTGCGCTTCCGGCCTCTACGAGGCGCGACTGGGGCGCGAGGAATATGGCGGCGAGGTCGCAACCTATTGCGCCGGCTACAAGGCACAGGACGTGGCGGAAATCTGCGCGCTTTCAGACCATGTCATTTTCAATTCGCCCGGCCAGCATGCCCGCTTCCGCCCGATCCTGGAGGCCGCGCGCGCGCAGGGCCACGCCTTCGATGTGGGATTACGCATCAACCCACTCCATGCCGAGGGCGAGGTCGCCAAGTATGACCCCTGCCAGCCGCACAGCCGGTTGGGCTTCCCCATCGACCAGCTTCGCCCCGAGCATCTCGACGGCGTGACGGGGCTGCATTTCCATACGCTGTGCGAGCAGGATTTCGTACCGCTCGGCCGCACCTGGGCGGCGGTGGCACCCAGCCTCAAGCCCTATCTGGGCCGCCTCAAATGGCTGAACTTCGGCGGCGGGCATCATATCACTCGCGCGGATTATCAGCGCGAGGACCTGATCGCCTTCCTCCAGAATGTGCGGCGCGAGACCGGGCTCGACCTCTATCTGGAGCCGGGCGAGGCCGTGGCGCTGGACGCGGGCATATTGGTCGGCGAACTCCTCGACGTGATCGACAACGGCATGCCAGTAGCCATCACCGACATATCCGCCACCTGCCACATGCCCGATGTGATCGAGGCGCCCTACCGCCCGGCCATGCTGGGCGAGCGTACGGATGCCAGCCTGGTGGTGACGCGGCTGGGCGGCCCCTCATGCCTCGCGGGCGACATCATCGGCGACTATGCCCTGCCCGTGCCCGCGCAGCCCGGCGCGCGCATCGCCTTCCTCGACCAGGCGCATTATTCGATGGTGAAGACCAACACGTTCAACGGCGTGCCGCTGCCCGCAATCTGGCTGTGGGACAGCGAGACAGACGATCTGCGCGAGGTGCGCCGCTTCGACTATGCGGATTTCAAGATGCGCCTCTCCTGAGGGCAGCGCGCGACGGCCCTAGCGCAGCGCCGGATCGTTCTGGCGCAGCAGGCGCTCCTCCGCGCTCATCCCCTCACGCGCGGCGAGAAGCTGTTGGCTGAAGGTCTTGAGCGAAGCGGCCGTCACCTCGCCGGAACTGAGGAAGGCAGCGGCGGCGGCGCGGTCGCGCTCACGCAGCTCGGCGCGGGCGGCGGCGACCTCCAACTTGCTGGAGCGGCCATCGTCATTGAGCGCGACAATCGCCAGCGCGCGGCCGCTCATCGCGGTCATGCCCGTTGGACGCTCGCCCTTGCCGTCCAGCGCGTCGCGAATTTCCCCGGCAAGCACGGCGGCATCCTTCTTCGCGTCGGCCGCAGCGGTGGCGGCGCGCTGCGCGTCCTGCGTAATCAGCACGGAGGACAGGCTCGGCGAGCCCTTGGCCGAGGTGCTCCCGGTGGCCTCCTCCTGCCGCGCCTGTGCCTGCTGAAGGAGCAGCGCCGCCTGCGTCTGCGCCGAAGCGGCGGCGCTCGCCCCAAGGGACTCATAACCAAGATAGTCGAAGAGCGACATGGAAGGCCTCGCATCGTCCAAGGTGCGGGCGAAACCTAGCGCCGCGATGGTTAACGCGCCGTCAACGGACCGCTGCGGCGAAAGGGAACGGCGGCGCGATAGGTGCCGGCGCGCCAGAGCCATTCCAGCGGACCATAATGATAGCGCGTCAGCCACCATTTTGCCCAGATCGCTTGCAGCGCGAAAGCGACAAGGCCGAGCAGCAGCGCGCCGGCCTGCCCCATCCACGCATAGGCGCCGAGGCCAAAACCGTAAAAGATGGGCACGAACAGCACGGACTGGCCGATATATAAGGTCAGTGTCAGGCGCCCGGGCGCCACCAGCGTCTCCTGGAGGCGCCGAAGCGGACCGTTCCAGCACCACAGGAACACGAAGGTGATGAGCCCAGTGGCGCTCAGTTCCACCCAGGCCGAAGACAAAAAGCGGGCCTGTAGCCCCACCCCCGGCATCTCGCCGTAGCGCGCGCCCAACTGCGCACGCAGGAGCGAAGCAAGGACCAGCGCAGCAAAAGCGAGCCCGGCCAGCAGCGGCAGACGCCGCTTCCCAAGCTCGGCACTGGAAAAGAAGCCGGTGCGCCCCGCCAGCGCGCCTATGAGGAACAGGCCGAACATCTGGAAGACGCGCCCCGTCTCCAGATAGAAGGAGGCCTTGTTGAGCTGCGCGATCCAGAGGTTGGCACGCAGCATCTCCGGCAAGCTGCCGTGCAAATAGACGGCCATGGCCGGGTCGGTATGGAATCCGGGCGCCGCAAGCCCCCAGGGCAGGCCCGCACTGGCAGCGGCAAGGCGCGCGAGCAGCATGGGTTGCGCGAAGCAGAGCAGTGCCAGGGCAAGGAGCAGCCGGTTGGAGCGCATTTTGTCGACCGGGATGAGCAGCAGCCCGAACAGCGCGAGCACGGTGATGATGTCGCCGCGATAGATCATGCCATGCACCCAGCCGAGGGCGAAGAGCAGCACCATGCGCCAGGCGAATCGACCGGCAAATTCCTGCCCGCGCGCCCGCGCGCGTGCGAAGAGAATGTGAAAACTGAAGCCGAAGCAGAGTGCCAGCAGCGAAAATGACTTTCCACCAAAGAGGCCGAAGACGATCTGGTGAATGGCGCCGGGAACGGCCGGAGGGCTCGCCCAGTACAGCTCGAAATACTCGATCATATGAACGATGAAGAGCCCGAAAAGCGCGAATCCCCTTAGGGAATCCACCACTTCAATCCGCTCCGACGCTGCCTTCCCCATGCCTCGTCCTCCCCTGTGAAATCGGCGAAAAGACTCTCATGATAGCGCTCCCATGGCAAGTCCCGGATGTGGCGGGACGGCGACAGGAATCTGCACCCCGCGTCTTTACAGCCCCCCATGCACACCATATATGCGCACCCCTGCTGCCCCATGGGACTTCCACCGCAAGGCAGCTCAAACTGGCGTTATCCCACTGGAGGTCCCTTGAGTTGTACAAGCACCATAGCGCGCTGGGGGTAGCTCTTTCCCTCAAACCGGCAGCACCGGTAACGCTCATTCGCCCGCAGGCAGCAGCCCGCGCCGCTCGCTTCTTCTCGCAGAAGTTTCCGGGCAAGGCGCTCTATGCGGTCAAGGCTAATCCTTCGCCCGAGCTTCTCAAGACGCTCTGGAACGCGGGGATCAACCATTATGACGTCGCCTCCATTGCCGAGGTCCGCCTGGTTGCGCGCACTCTGCCGCGCGCCAAGCTGTGCTTCATGCACCCGGTGAAGGCCGAGGAAGCGATCCGGGAGGCTTATTTCCAGCACGGCGTGCGTACCTTTAGCCTCGATTCACTGGAGGAGTTGGGCAAGATCGTCCGCGCGACCGAGTTCGCCAACGATCTGGAGCTGTGCGTGCGCCTGCGCGTCTCCTCCGAACACAGCAAGCTGAGCCTCGCCGCCAAATTCGGCTGTGAGCTGGCCGATGCGGCCGAGCTGCTCCAGGCGACCCGCCAGGTAGCGGACGCGCTGGGCATCTGCTTCCATGTCGGCAGCCAGGCAATGACCCCCCACGCCTATACCCAGGCCATGGAACGCGTGCGCGCGGCCATTGTGGAAGCGGCCGTCACTGTGGACATCGTCGATGTCGGCGGCGGCTTCCCTTCGGTGTATCCGGACATGGAGCCGCCGGACCTGGAGCATTATTTCGCGGCCATCCACCGCGCCTTCGAGAGCCTGCCGATCAGCTATTCGGCGGAGCTGTGGTGCGAGCCGGGCCGAGCGCTGAGCGCCGAATATTCCTCCCTGCTGGTCCGCGTCGAGCGTCGCCGCGGCAACGAACTCTACATCAACGACGGCGCCTATGGCGCGCTCTTCGACGCGGCCCATCTGGGCTGGCGCTTCCCGGTGCAACTGCTGCGCCCGGAAGCCAATGAGGCCGACGTAGAAGCCTACAGCTTCTACGGCCCCACTTGCGACGACATGGACCATATGGCCGGCCCGTTCATGCTGCCCGCCGACATCAAGGCCGGCGACTATGTCGAGATCGGCATGCTGGGCGCCTATGGCAGCGCAATGCGCACCGAGTTCAACGGATTCGGCGCGGAACTGGTGGCGGAAGTGGCCGACGAGCCGATGGCGAGCCTCTACCGCGAACAGGCTCCGGTGCCGCGCAAGTCCAACGTCATCCAGCTCAGCCGCTGAACGGAGCGGCCCGGTTTCCGCTTGCGGGGATCGGACTGCGCCCTTTGGAGGGAGCGTGGCCGCTTCCTTGCGGCCCGTGAAACATAGGCAGCCCAGCGCTTATACAGGGCTCCTGCGAAAGCTGGAGCCTAACGCGGCTCGGCAAGTCGGCTGGCCTTGGGTTCCCGCTTTCGCAGGAGCACTCGCTTCCTCTTGATCGCACGGGAGACGGGCTCTGCGGCCATCGCCGCCAGGCCGGGCGCCGATTGACAACCCTGCTCCCAACGCGCAGCCTCGCGGCATCGTCAGTCGAGGGGGAACTGTCCGATGCCCATGCCGATCCTCGTGCCGGCCGCGGTGCTGGTGTTGTGGTCCGTCATCATGCTGATCTGGATGGTGGTGACGCGCCTGCCCGCGCTCGCCAGGCTCAGGATTCCCGCGGATCGAAGCCGCGGCGGCAGAGGCAGCGATCTGGACGCTCTGCTGCCGCGCGAACTGCAATGGAAGGCGCACAACTACAATCATCTGATGGAGCAGCCGACGCTCTTCTACGCCGTCGTGCTGATCCTCGCCGTGGTCGGGCACGGCATCGGCCTCAACGTTATCCTGGCGTGGGCCCATGTGATCCTGCGCATCGCGCACAGCCTGTGGCAGGCGCTGGTCAACAGCATCCCGGTGCGGCTCGCGCTATTCCTGCTGTCCTCGGCCGCGCTGGGCTGGCTGGCGGTGAACGCGGTGCGCGCGACGCTCAGCCTCGGCTGAAAGTTGCGACCAACTCCACATGGGTCGACCAGCGGAACTGGCCGACCGGCTTCACCCGATCGAGCCGATAGCCGCCCGCGATCAGCATAGCCGCGTCGCGCGCGAAGCTCGCGGGATTGCAAGAGACATAGAGGATGCGCGGCGTGACCGAAGCGGCCAGCGCCCGCGCCTGCTCCTGCGCGCCGGCACGCGGCGGATCGAGAATGACGGCGTCGAACCGGCCCAACTCGGCCGCCGTCAGTGGCCGGCGGAACAGGTCGCGATGTTCGGGAAACACCCGTCCGGGCAGGCGATTGCCGCCCGCCTGAAGCGCCAGCACCAGATCGCGCGCGGCCTCGGCGGCATAGAGCTTGCGCCCAGGCACATCCTGCGCGACCGAGAGCGCAAAGGTGCCGAGCCCCGCGAACAGATCCGCCACCATTTTCGCCTCGCCAAGGCCCCGCCGCACTTCGGCGATGAGCGCCGCTTCGCCATCGGCCGTCGCCTGGAGGAAGGCACGCGGAGGATAAGCGACGGCAAGCGCGCCGAAGCGCACCGTCACCGGATCGGGCTCCCAGAGCGTCATCGGCCCATCCTCGCCATCGAGCATCAGGCGCGCGAGGCCATGATCGCGAGCGAAGGCGAGCAGCGCTTCGGTCTGTTCCAGATCCCGGGGCGCAAGACCGGTGAGGATGACATCGACACCCTCCTCCACCAGCGCCAGATCGATCGCCCCCGCCTTGCCGTCGCCCATCATCGCGCGGAACAGCCCGCGCAGCGGCGCCACCAACGCAAACAGGCGCGGATGGAGAACGTGGCATTCCATCAGGTCGACGATGCGGTGGCTGCCCTGGGTGAAGAAGCCGATCTGGACGGTCTTGCCCAGGCGCAGCACGCGCAGGCTCGCGCGGCGGCGCCTCATTGGTGGCGAGACATGCGACGGCGCGATCTCGGCGGCGCCGATCCCCTGCCCGGCCAACGCTCCGGCAACCCGATCGCGCACATAATCGGCATAGGCGGGGTCCGAGAGATGCTGGAGCTGGCAACCGCCGCAGGCCGGATAATGGCGACAGACCGGATCGGCATGATGCGGCCCGCGTGCAAGCCCGCCATCGGCAAGCAGCCGGTCCCCCGGCGCGCTGCCGGGCACATGGCGTCCGTCGCCAGTCACGCCGTCGCCACGCGCGGCGATGCGCAGAATAAGGTCGGCATCGCTCACAGGCAGGCTCCAAGGGCAACGGGAATCAGGGGAAGCAGATCGTCGGCGACGAAGGCCGAACCGGCGCGGCGCGCCGCTGCACTGTGCAGCCACACCGCTTCGCAGGCAGCGCGGAAGGGATCGCCCGTGACAGCGAGGCGCGCGGCGCACAGGCCCGCCAGCACGTCGCCCGTGCCGGCGGTGGACAGCCAGGACGAGGCCGGCGGTGCCACGGCGCAGCGACCATCCGGCGCGGCGATGACGGTGTCTGGCCCCTTGTGGACGACGACACTGCCGCATGCGCGGGCGGCGGCGCGGGCCCGGTCGATCTTGTTGCCCTGCCCCGCACCGAAAAGCCGCGCGAACTCGCCGTCATGCGGCGTCAGGATTGCCGGCGCGGGCAGGCTCCGGGCGCCTCCCTCCGCGAGCAACCCCAGCGCATCGCCATCGGCGACGACCGGAACAGCGGACTGGAGCGCGGCGCTCAGCCGGTCGCGCGCCTCGGCGGTGCGGCCCAGACCGGGACCGACGAGCACCGCCTTTGCGCGGTCGAACGCCAGCGCCGCCTCCTGCACAATGGCATGGCTGAGCGGACCGGGCTGATCCGCCCCGAGCAGCCGCACATAGCCGGCGCCGCCCCGCGCTGCCGCTTCGGCCGCCAGTGCCGCCGCGCCCGGCATCGCGCCGGCAACGACCACGACGAGACCGCGTGTATATTTATGCGCATCGACCGCCGGCGCGGCGATCCGGGCGGGCGCGAGCAGATGCGCGGCGTCCGCGGGCGCCGCGATACCGATGTCGACCAACACGTGCCGGGCCGAGAGGCCGCGCGCAGGCATCAGCACATGGGCAGGTTTCCAGGCGCCGAGCGCAAGGCAGTGAGTGAACGGCGGCACCGCGGAGAGCGCCACCGCCACGTCACTCTCCACGCCGCTGGGCACATCGAGCGCATAGCTGTGGCCGGCTGGACGCACGAGCGCATCGAGCCGGGCCGCCAGCGCCGTATCGAGTCCGCGCGCAAGGCCAATGCCGAACAGCGCATCGACCAGCTGCGCGGCCGGCGGTGCGGTCATCATATCCTCGACCGGGCCGGCCCAGTCGGCGCGGGCCTGCGTGGCGCTCGCCGTCCTGGGATCGGCCAGCGCAGCCACACGCACCGGCACGCCGCGTTCGCGCAGGGCGCGGGCAATCACATAGCCATCGCCGCCATTATTGCCGGGGCCGCACAGCACCAGCAGGTCGCGCCGGTGGCCGGCCCGCCAGATGACGTCCGCCGCGCCCTCGCCCGCGCGGCGCATCAGCGCATAGGGATCGGTCCCCGCATCGAACAGCGCCTGCTCCGCCGCGCGCATCTGCGCGACCGTGATGATAGGGACGGCAGACAGCATCAGCCGCCCCTCCTCATGAGAGGAGGGGTTAGCGTGGTGTCAGACCCTGTCGGATAAGGGCGGCGCGCGCGACGCCGCGGCTCGTCACCGCCCCCGGCCCCTCCTCTGATGAGGAGGGGAGACAAGGGATCAGATGTCGGCGAAGACATGCGTCTCGGCCCTGGCGCCGGGATGCGTCACCGCGCCGTCGCGAGCCGGGCCGACATTCTGCGCATAACGCCACAGCGCGCCGGACTGATAATCGTTGGTGCGCGGCGTCCAGGCCTTGCGGCGCTCGGCGAGCACGGCCTCGTCCACCAGCAGATCGATGGTGCCGGCCTCGGCGTCGATGCTGATGGTATCGCCATTCTCGACCAGCGCGATCGGGCCGCAATCGGCCGCCTCGGGCCCGACATGGCCGATGCAGAAGCCGCGCGTGCCGCCGGAGAAGCGCCCGTCCGTGATGAGCGCCACTTTCTCGCCCAGGCCCTGGCCATAGAGCGCCGCCGTGGTCGAGAGCATTTCGCGCATGCCGGGACCGCCCTTGGGGCCCTCGTAGCGGATGACGACCACGTCGCCCTCGACGATCTGGTTGGCCTCGACCGCCGCGAAGGCATCTTCCTCGCGCTCGAACACCTTGGCGATGCCGGTGAACTGCAGGCGCTTCATGCCCGCCACCTTCACGATGGCACCTTCCGGTGCCAGGCTGCCCTTGAGCCCCACCACGCCACCGGTCGGCGTGATCGGCGTCTTGGCGTCGTAGATGACCTTCTGGTCCGGGTTCCAGGTGACCTCGTCGATATTCTCGCCCAGCGTCTTGCCGGTGACGGTCATGCAGTCGAGATGCAGCAGGCCCTCGGCGGCCATCGTCTTCATCACCATGTAGATGCCGCCGGCCGCGTGCATGTCCTTGGCGACATATTTGCCGCCCGGCTTGAGGTCCGCGATATAGGGCGTGGTCTTGAAGATCTCGGCCACGTCGAACAGATCGAAGGCGATGCCGCACTCATTGGCCATTGCCGGCAGGTGCAGCGCGCCATTGGTGGAGCCGCCCGTTGCCGCGACGATGCGCGCGGCATTCTCGAACGCCTCGCGCGTGCAGATGTCGCGCGGCCGCAGGTTACGGGCCAGCACTTCCATGATCTGCTTGCCCGCCGCGACGGCGATCTCCTCGCGGCTCCTGTAAGGCGCGGGCACCATGTTGCTGTTGGGCAGCGAGAGGCCAATGGCCTCGCCCACGCAGGCCATGGTGTTGGCGGTATATTGGCCACCGCAGGCGCCATGGCCCGTGCAGGCTGCCTTCTCGATGGCCGTCACTTCGGAAAGCGGGCAGTTGCCGGCAGCATAACGGCCGACCACCTCGAATACGTCGATGACGGTGAGATCATCGCGCTCCTTGTAGCGGCCCGGCAGGATGGAGCCGCCATAGACGAAGATGCTCGGCACATTGAGGCGCAGCATGGCCATCATCATGCCGGGCAGCGACTTGTCGCAGCCCGCGAAGGCGACCAGTGCATCGTAGCAGTGACCGCGCATGCTCAGCTCGACCGAGTCCGCGATCACCTCGCGGCTCACCAGCGAACTCTTCATGCCCTGATGGCCCATAGCGATGCCGTCGGTCACGGTGATGGTGTTGAAGCGGAAGGGCGTGCCGCCTGCCGCCAGCACACCCTCGCGTGCCCAGTCGGCCTGCTGGTTCAGTGTGGTGTTGCACGGCGCGCTGTCGTTGCCCGCCGACGCGAGCGCCACGAAGGGCTTGGCGATGTCTTCTTCCTTCCAGCCCATCGCATAATAATAGCTGCGGTGCGGGGCGCTCTCGACACCGACGGAGACGTGACGGCTGGGGAGCTTGGACTTGTCGAACGTGTGGGTCATGGCTGCCTTCCTCTTGCGCGGCTCCTTTCCACCAAAGAGGCGCGCAAAGCAAGGGGGCAGGATCAAATCCTAGGTAATTTTATTACTACATTCCAGTAGAACAGGATGCAAAATTTCCGAAAACCGGCACTGACCGGTAATATCCTTTATGAGATCCTGCCGGATTTCCACGCCCAGATAGGGCCGGCCATGCGCCTCGGCATGGCGGTTCATGGTCGCATTGAGGCGCTTGCCCGAATAGGGCTGCTGCTCGCCGACGAGGAGCCCCGCTTGCCGCAGCAGCGGAATGGCCATCTCCGGCCCGCGCGCGTCCTCATTCCACAGAATGCCAATTTCCCAGGGCCGCGCCTCCTGCGGCGCGGTGCGCAGGCTGGGCGTGAAGCTGTGCAGCGAGAGGAGGAAAGGCCGATGCGCCTGGCCCGCAAGGCGAGCGACCTCGGCATGATAAGGCTCATAGTAAAGCGCCAGCCGCTCGGCGACCTCGGCGACGCTGTTGCCCTCGATATGATGCCCGTCGCTCTGCACGGGCACGAGCCCGGCGGCGTCCGGCTCACGGTTATAATCGATGACGAGGCGCGAGACCCCCGCCAGGATCGCACAACAATCCCCCCGCTCGACAAGCAGCGCCGCCACCTCCGCCACGCCAATGTCGAGCGCGACATGCTCCTCCATTACCGCGGGCGGCAGGCCGAGGTCGATGCCATCGGGCACATGGTTGGAGGCATGATCGACGATGATGAGGATGGGCGCGGCGGGATCGCCGATGATGTGGAAGGGGGCAGTCATGGCGTTCCGATTAGCGAAGAAGCGCGCAGCGCTGAACTTCTTTTTGGCTTTTCGCACAGAGGTGAAGGAAGCGACTGGTTCACGAGGAGACACGGAGAAATCCGAGGCGCGCCGAAGGCGCTCTCATGCGAAAGCCGCCGAATGGGTGACTACACCCGAAGCGGCTTCGTCACCTCTCTTCCCTTCGCCCTGTCTTCGCGCGAACGTAAACTCCGCGCCCCCGTGCGAATAAAACTCAGCGCAACGCTGACGCCATCACCCACCAATCCGGATGATCCGCCGCGATCCGCTCCGCCGCCGCATCCCGCTCCGCCGCGCCGGAGAACAGCGCAAAGCAGGTCGCGCCCGATCCGGACATGCGCGCCAGCGTAGGCAGTTGCGCGCGCAGCACCGCCAGCACTTCGTCGATCTCCGGCACTAGCGCCACCGCGCTCGCCGCGAGGTCGTTGCGCCCGCCGCGCCACGCCTGCGGATCGAGCGGGCCGCGATCGACGCCGTCCCAGCCCTGATATACCGCCCCGGTGGGGCATGGGAGCAGCGGATTGACCAGCAGCACCGGTGTTCCTTCCAGATCGAGGTCAACCGGCTCCAGCCGCTCACCGATGCCGGTGCCGAACATCGTCACCGAGCCGACGCAGGCCGGCACGTCGGCGCCCAGCGAGCGCGCGAGCAGCGGAAAATCGAACGCCATCGGCCGTACCTGCCACAGGCCGATGAGCAGCCGCAGCGCCGCCGCCGCATCCGCCGATCCGCCGCCGATGCCTGCGGCGATGGGCAGGCGCTTGTCGAGCAGCAGGTCCGCGCCCAGCCAGGTGCCGCTTGCTCCTTGCAGCGCGCGGGCCGCTTGCAGCACGAGATTGTCCTCGCCCGCGCCCAGCGCCTCCGCAAACGGCCCTGTCACCCCTAGCGTGATCTCCCCATCCTCGCGCAGCGTGCCGCGCAGTTCGTCGCCACCGGCGCAGAAGGCGAAGAGGCTCTCCAGCGCATGGTAGCCGTCCGGTCGCCGCGCGCGCACATGGAGCGCGAGGTTGAGCTTGGCATAAGCGGTTTCTTGCGCCGTTTCGGGGCTGATCTCGGGAGTCATGCCGCGCTCCATAGCGCTCCGGGCTGCGGGGAGCGACTCCTTACGGAGCGCGAGTCGTGGTCGGCTGGAACCATCGCGTGGCCCATGCGCTTTTAGCGGGAACCAGTTACTGCGGAGCACCTTCCCATGCTGTACACGATTGTCGTCATCCTGCTCGTCCTGTGGCTCATCGGCCTGCTCGCCCATGTCGGCGGCGGCCTCATCCACCTGTTGCTGCTGGTGGCAGGCGTGGTGTTCGTGTTCCAGCTCATCACCGGCCGCCGCTCCCTCTAGCGTCTCTCCTCGCTAGCGGAGGGAGCGCGCGCGCTCCCTCCGCGTTGCGCCCGCTTCACGTCTCGCCGCACGCCTTGGACTGCGCGGCAGGTTTCATGTGACGTTAAGACCCATTCGGCCTAGATGGGAGCTATGACCATCTTCGACGCCGCTCGCCGGCTGCTCGCGCCGATCCTGGCCCTTGCACTCCTTAATCCGGGCCCGCTCGTTGCGCAGGCGCCCGCCGCCGCGCAGCCTGCCTGGCCGGCGGCGGCGCCATCCGCGCCACGCCCCTGGTTCTATGCACACAGCAATGTGCCGATGGACCCGGCCTGGCACTTTGGCGAGCTCCCCAATGGCCTGCGCTACGCTATCCGCCGCAACGAAATTCCCGCGCGCATGGTCTCCATTCGGGTCCGTGTCGATGTCGGCTCGCTCATGGAAGAGGCCGACGAGGCGGGCTATGCGCATTTCCTCGAGCATCTCTCCTTCCGCGGATCGCGTGACGTGCCGGACGGCGAATCGAAGCGGATCTGGCAGCGGCTCGGCGCCGAATTCGGCGTGGACAGCAATGCCCAGACCACGGCGACACAGACCAGCTTCGCGGTCGATCTCCCCGATGCGACCCCCGCCGGGCTGGATGAGAGCCTCAAGATCCTGGCGAGCATGGTCTCCGCGCCCAATATCGTGCCCGAGGCCGTGAATGCCGAGCGCGCCGTGGTGATGGCCGAGCGGCGCGAAGGGCTGGGTCCCGGGGCGACCGCCAGCGACCAGACACGTGCGTTCTATTATGCGGGCCAGCGTCTCGCCGATCACAGCCCCATCGGCACCGTGGCCACGCTGACCGGCGCGACGGCGCAGAGCCTCCAGGCCTTCCACGACCGCTGGTTTCGCCCCGACCGCACCGTCGTCGCCATTTCCGGCGATGCCGATCCCGCCGTGCTGGAAGAGCTGGTAAAGAAACATTTCAGCAGTTGGCAGGGCAAGGGCCCCACGCCGCCGCTGCCCGATTTCGGCAAGCCCGATCCACGCGCGCCCGCGACCAAGGTTATCATCGCGCCGGAACTGCCCGCATCCATCGGCCTCGCCTATCTGCGCCCCTGGGTGTTCCGCAACGACACTATCGCGTTCAACCAGGCGCGCGCGGTGGACGATCTGGCACTTCAGCTCATCAACCGGCGGCTGGCGGCCGCCGCTAGCGCGGGCGCGAGTTTCCTGGAAGCTTCGGTGGTGCGCGACGACGTGGCCCGCTCGGTCAGCGCCACTTATGTCACCATCATCCCGCTCAGCGACGATTGGGAAACGGCGCTGCGCGACGTGCGCGCCATCATCGAGGATGCCAAGCGCACGCCGCCGAGCGTTGCCGACATCGACCGCGAATTCGCCGACATGATGGGCCTGCTCAACCAGGTGGTTTCCACAGCCGCCGTCGAATCCAGCGCGCGGCAGGTCGACAACTTCATGTCCGCAATCGACATTCGCGAGACCGTCATAGCGCCGCAGGACCATCTTGCCATTTATCGCGAGGGACGGCGCTTCATGACGCCCGAGCAGGTGCGCGATTCCACCCGCCGCATGTTTACGGGGGATGCCGAGCGCGCGCTGCTCACGCTCAAGGCGCCGCAGCGCAATGCGCAGGCGCGGCTTGCCAGTGCCCTGCGCGCGCGCGTGGCGCCCGCCCGCAACGCCCGGCTCGACGCGCGCGATATCACTATGGCCTCGCTGCCCGCGCTACCGCCGGCGGGCAAGGTGGCGGCCGCCCAGCCGGTCCCCGGCATGGCTGTCGAGCAGGTGCTTTTCGAGAATGGCGTGACGCTCTATCTCAGTCCCAACAAGGCCGAGCCGGGCAAGGTACGCATCAACGTGCGCTTCGGCCACGGTCAGCAGAGCTTTTCGCCGGACGAGAATGTCGCGCTGTGGGCCGCACCGACCGTGCTCGCGGCCAGCGGCATCGGCGATCTCGACAAGATCGCGCTCGACGAACTGACCAACGGCCGCCAGCTCGCACTGCCCTTCGGCATCGACGAGGACGCCTTCGTGATGAGCGTGGTGAGCAGCCCGCAGGATTATCGCGACCAGCTCCGCCTCTTTGCCACCCGCCTCGCTTTCCCGCGCTGGGACACCGCACCGCTGGCGCGCGCCGCCGCCGCGCTCAAGCTCAGCTACGATCCCATGCCGGCTTCCGCGAGCGAAGCGCTGGACCGGGACGTGAGTTGGCTGCTGCGTGACAAGGACGAGCGCGTGGCGCCGCCGGTGCCGGCGGACGCGGACGAGCTGACGCTGGAGAAGTTCAAGGAAGTGTGGGCGCCCCGCCTCGCCACCGGGTCCATCGAGCTGCAGATCTTCGGCGATGTTACGCGCGACGAGGCCGTGGCAGCCGTCGCTGAAACTTTCGGCGCGCTCGAGCGGCGACCCGAGACGGTGACGCCAGCGGAGAATCGCGTGCGGCGCTTCCCCACGCCGACCGAGCAGCCGGTGGTGCTCCGTCATAGCGGACCGGCGGAACAGGCCGGCGCCGTCATTGCGTGGCCGACCGGCGGCGGCGAGGATCGCATCAAGGAAAGTCGCCAGCTCTCCATGCTGGCGCGGATCATCAACGACCGCCTGTTCGAGAAATTCCGCTCGATTGACGGTGCCGCCTACACGCCCAGTGCCGTCAGCATCTGGCCGGAAGCCTATCCCACCGGCGGTTATCTGATGGTGCAATCGCAATTGCGACCCGAGCGCGTTGCCGATTTCTACCGGATGATGGACGAGGTCGTCACCGATCTCGCCGCGCACCCGGTGAGCGCGGACGAGCTGGAGCGACAGGTCGAACCGCTGCGTAAGCTCTTTGCCCGCGCGCGCAGCAGCAACGCCTTCTGGATGAGCCAGCTCCAGGGCATGAGCCGCGATCCGCGCAAGCTGGCCCTCGCGCGCAGCTTCGCTTCGGACATGCTGAACGTGACCGCGTCGGACATCCAGGCGCTCGCGCAGCGCTATCTGCGCCCGGAGACGCGCTGGACCGCCATTGTCCTGCCCCGCAATGCGGCGATACCGGCCCTTCCTGTCGCGCTCGCCATACTGCCGGCGCCGCGCATGGCGGCGGCGGAGCACGATACGGCCGCGCACGTCAACTGATCGCGGGCAGCACGCCGCCATTGCGGGGTTGCGCCGCGCACGTCGCTTCCCCAAATAGGCCTTGCCCAGACAGCAGCCGGCCCACACAGAAGCCGGTACGAACGGGCGCAGGCGCACGGCCATTCCGCGCGCTCCCCCTTCTTTCGCGCAAAGGCACCGGACATGTTTATCGAGACCGAACCCACGCCCAACCCGGCAACCCTCAAGTTCCTGCCGGGACGCATCGTGATGCAGGCGGGCACGCGCGACTTCGCCAATGCCGAGGAAGCGGAAGCCTCACCGCTCGCCGAGGCGCTGTTTGACCTGGGCGACGTGACGGGCGTGTTCTTCGGCCGCGACTTCATCTCGGTGACGGCCGGCCCGGGCGTCGACTGGAGCCACCTGCGCACCGACGTCGTCTCGATCCTGCTCGACCATTTCTCGGCGGACATGCCGCTATTCCGCTCGGGCAGCGCGGCAGGCATTGCCGTGCCGAGCGACGATGAGCCGGACGCCGTGGAAGGCTTCGACGACCCCGAGGACGCGGAGATCGTTGCGCAAATCCGCGAACTCATCGAGACGCGCGTGCGCCCGGCGGTGGCCAATGACGGCGGCGATATCGTCTACCGTGGCTTCCAGCGCGGCACCGTCTATCTGCGCATGCAGGGCGCCTGCGCCGGCTGCCCTTCGTCGAGCGCGACGCTCAAGAACGGGATTGAACAACTGCTCAAGCATTATGTACCGGAAGTGACCGAGGTGCGCGCCGTCTGAGGGTGCGCCGCACAGGGGGAGTGTTCGGGATTTTTGCCGTCATGAGGAAAACGCGTGCCCAGCCCGGGCGAGGTTGTCCGGCGCCGTGGCGCGTCTCGTCGGCTAGCCGGACTGGATGGCGAGCCGGCGCCGGCTGGCCAGCGAGGGCGGCTGCTGCATGAGCCAGCGCCAGCTCGTCATCGACTGCGCCACGCCGGCGCTGTCCATCGCCCTGTTCGCAGGCGAGGACTTGCTTGGCGCGCATCATGCCGAGCTGGGGCGAGGTCATGCCGAGGCGCTGCTGCCGGCAATCGCCGCGCTGCCCGGCGGCGGCCGCGCGGATGCGATCCTGGTCGATACCGGGCCCGGCAGCTTTACCGGCGTGCGCGTGGGCATCGCGGCCGCCACGGCGCTGGGCTTTGCCTGGGGCGCGCCGGTCCGGGG
>DASRXY010000193.1:0-18337 GCA_035654035.1 Sphingobium sp.
GCACCGATACGGTCAGTTTGCCGTGGCTGACGGCCGCCGGCGTGATCTGCACCTGACCATTGATAACCACTGTGCCGGTGCGCGCGTTGACGATCACCTTGGCCGGCGGCTCGGCGGGCTTCACCTGGATATTCTCGATGAGGCCCATCATCATGATGCGGCTCTCCGCGCCCGGCGGCGCGTCGATGCTGATGGAGACGCCGTCCAGGGCCTTGGCGCGCTTGTCGGCAAAGGCCAAGTTGATCGCGTCTGCCACCCGCAGGGCCGTGGTGAGATCGGAGTCGGCGAGGTTGAAGGTCAGCGTCGGGCTCGTCTCGAACCCCGTCGCAACTGCGCGCTCCACCGTCGCGCCGCTGGGGATGCGACCGGCCGAAGGCACGTTGACCGAGAGCTGCGACCCATCCGAGCCTGAAACGCCGAGGCCTCCCACGGCAAGATTGCCCTGCGCCATGGCGTAGATTTCGCCATCCGCACCGCGCAGTGGCGTGAGCACCAGCGTGCCACCGCGCAGCGACTTGGCCTTGCCCAGGGCCGAGACAGTGACGTCGAGCCGCTGGCCCGGCTTGGAGAAAGCCGGCAGCTCAGCGGTGATGAGCACAGCGGCGGCGTTCTTGAGCGAGGGATTGATCCCCGGCGGCAGCGTCAGGCCGAAGCGTGAGACCACGCCCTTCACGCCCTGCGTGGCATAATCGAGGCTGTCGTCGCCGGTGCCGGCGAGGCCGACCACGACGCCATAGCCAATGAGCTGGTTGGCGCGCAGCCCCTCGAAGGCGCCCAGATCCTTGATGCGGGCTGCCTGCGCGGGCGAAAGGGCCAGCAAGAGTGCCGCCAGCAGCGCGAGCAGAGTCGCGAGATGCCGGTGCCAGGCGGAAATGATCGGAGCGGAAGTCATGGCAACGGGCACTCCGTCAGAAGGGGCTGATGACCGAGAAGAAACGCGAGAGCCAGCCGGGCCGGCTCGCCCGCTGCACGTCGCCGCGCCCGGTGTAGGTGATGCGGGCATCGGCCACGCGCGTGGAGAGAACGCGGTTGTCCGGGCTGATATCGGCGGGGCGGACGAGGCCGCTGATCTGCACGAACTCGTCGCCGCGATTGAGCGTCAGGCCCTTCTGGCCGCGCACCAGCAGCGTGCCGTTGGCGAGCACCTTGGCGACGGTGACAGTGATCTCGCCCGAGAGCGCATTGGACTGGGCGGCATCGCCCTTGCCCGTGAAGCCCTGCGAAGCGCTGGTCGCCACGTCGCTGGCGCTGAACAGCTTGCTGAACAGGCCCGTGGTCGGCGGCGCGATGCCCGCGCTGCCCGAGCGGTTGGTCGCAGAGCTGGTGCTCTTGCTGGCATTGGTGCGTTCGACGAGCAGGATGGTGATGACGTCGCCCACCGACGCCGCGCGCCCGCCGCTCACCAGCGAGGCATAGCCGGCCGCCGGCTGGAAGATGGCGCCGTTGGAGCGCGGCGCGACGGGCTCGCGATCCTCGGCATAAGTGACCTGATAGGCCGGGTCCTCCAGCGGTTCGGCCTTCTTGCCGAACAGGCCCGCCGTGGCCGGAGCCCCGAGCAGCACCGCCATGGCGCAAGCCGCCGTCAGGCGCATCGTCATTGTCATCATCGTCCTCATGGCCCTGCTCAGAGCTGCTGGTTGGCGTATTGGAGCATCTCGTCGGTCGCCTTGATCATCTTGGAGGCGATCTCGTAGGCGCGCTGGGTCTCGATCATCTCGACCAGTTCCTCCACCGTGTTGACGTTGGACTGTTCGAGTGCACCAGAGCGGATGCGGCCGCGGCCATCCTCGCCCGCCACGCCCACACGCGCCTCGCCGGACGCTGCCGTGACGACCAGCAGGTTGTTGCCGATCGCCTGGAGGCCGCTGGGATTGATGAAGCTTGCCATCTCGATCTGGCCAAGCGGCGTGGGCTCGGACTGGCCCTGCATCGTCGCCGAGACGGTGCCGTCCGAACCGATGGTGAGCAGCGTGGCATCCTCCGGCACCGTGATCTGCGGCACGAGCGGCAGGCCGTCGGTGGTGACGATCGTGCCTTCGGCATTGGTCTTGAAATTGCCCGCGCGGGTGTAGGCGATGGTGCCGTCCGGCATCTCCACCTGGAAATAGCCCTGGCCCTCGATGGCCATGTCCAGCGCGTTGTCGGTCGATTGCAGCGTGCCCTGGGTGTCGATGCGCTCGGTGCCCGTCAGCTTGACGCCGGTGCCCAGATTGAGGCCAATGGCAAGCTTGTTCTGCGCATCGCCCTGGGCGCCCGCGGCAACGATCTGCTGATAGGCCAGCGTCTCGAAATTGGCGCGGTCCTTCTTGAAGCCGAGCGTGTTCACGTTCGCCAGATTGTTGGCGATGACGCGCATCTTGACGTCCTGCGCGTCGAGCCCGGTACGGGCCACCTGGAGGGCACTGGTCGACATGGTTCTAAATCCTTACTTCCGATGGGCCGCTTAGCCGTCCAGCCGCATGAGGCTGGCGCCGCTGCTGTCGATTTCCTTGGCGGTCTGGATGAGCTTGACCTGATGTTCCCACGCGCGGCTGGCTTCGATCATGTCGACGAGCGCGGCGGTGGCGTTGACGTTGGAGCCCTCGAGCGAGCCGGGCGTCACGCGGGCAAAGGGGTCTTCCGGCAGGATGCCGCCATTGGCCTCGCGGAAAAGATTGTCCGTGCCTTTGGCGACGACTGAGCCCTTGGGGTTGACCAGGCGCACCGTATCCACCTGCACGGGCTGGTCGATCTGGCCACCCTGCGGCACGATCCACACGCCGCCGTCCTTGGCGATGCGCACGCTGTCGGCCGGCGGCAGCGTGATGGGGCCGGCCGTGCCGATCACCGGATAGCCGTCACCCGTCGCGAGCAAACCGCTTTCGTTGAGGCGCAGGTCGCCGCGGCGGGTATAGCCTTCCGATCCGTCATTAGCCTGCACCGCGATCAGCGCGTCGCCATCCACCGCGATGTCCAGCGGATTGCCGGTTTCGGTGACGGTGCCGCGCTTGAAATCGGCGCCGATCACCTGATCAACCGATTCCGCGCGTGCATTGAGCCCCGGTCCGGCCGTCCAGCGGGCAGAGGCATTGTACATCTCCGCACGAAAGCCCGCCGTATTGGCGTTCGCCAGATTGTTGGCGATCGCCGTCTGGCGAGCGAGCGAGCCGCGCATGGCCGTCTTGGCGACGTCAATGAGCCGATCCATGGTCTATGCCTCCGCGTTAGCCCCGTGCACCGCCATCAGGTGCGCATGTTGACGACGGTCTGGGTGATCGCCGAAGCCGCCTCGATGGCCTTGGCATTGGCCTGGAAGTTGCGCTGCGCCGAGATGAGCGCCACGAGTTCCTCGGTGATGTCCACGTTCGAGCGTTCCAGCGAACCCGAGCGCACCGCACCGAACAGGCCGTTATTGCCCGCGCCGAAGGTGGGCTGGCCGCTGGCCTTGGACGTGGTCCAGTGCCCGTCGCCCATCTGGCGCAGGCCTTCCTGGCTGGGGAAGCTGGCGATGGCGAGATTGCCGAGAATTTCGGTCGAACCGTCGGCATAGGTCGCGGCGACCACGCCTTCCACGGTGATGTTCACGCTGGCGAGCTGGATGGTGGGATCGCTCGGCTTGGCCGTGGGGATGGTGAGATCGGTAAAATCGGCCGGATCGGTGCTGCTGGGCTTGCTGGTGACAGGATCGACCGGCATCACCTGAACGCGGTTGCCCAGCGTGTCCACCACAAAGCGGTTCTCATCGACGCCGAAGGCGCCGTTACGCGTGAAGCTGATCTGGCTCGCCGGCGGCGCGCTCTTCACGGTGAGGAAGCCCTCGCCGGTCAGCGCCACGTCCAGCGTCTTGCCGGTGGTTTCCAGCGTACCCTGCGTGAACTGCTGCGTGGCGCCGATCTGGCGCGTGCCCTGTCCGCCAGCCGTATTGGCCGAGAGCGGCGAGCCGGCGAAGATGTCGCCGAACGTCACCTTGCTCTTCTTGAACCCGGTCGCGCCCACATTCGCCACGTTGTTGGCGATGGAGGCGAGATCGCCCTGGGCGCCCTTAAGGCCCGAAAGGGAAACGTAAAAGGACATGCGATTAGCTCCTCGATGAAATGCGGGTCAGCCCAGACGCAGCGCGTCGCTGGGCGAGAAATTGCCGAGAGGGGTGATGAGCCGGGCGTCTGTGCCGCTGGCCGGCGACTGGACGGCAGCGATGCTGGCCCAGGTGGCGATCTGCTTGCTGGTGCCGCCGCGCAGCTTGACCTGCAGCGGACCGCCGCCGATCATCTCGCCTGCATCGTCCATGCCGTCCCAGTAGAAGCCGATGGCGCCAGCCTTCTGCGGGCCCAGGTCCAGCGTCCGGACCGTGTTGCCGTTCATGTCGACCAGGTCGATGGCGACCGCGTCGGCATCCTCCGCCAGCGTGATCTCGCCGGCATAGGAGCCCGCGCGATCCGGCGTCGCGATATCGCTGGCCACCAGCATGGCCTTGCCGATCCAGCTTGCCGCATCGGACAGACGCGTGCCGGTCAGCGAGTCCTGGATGGACTGGAGATATTTGTTGCCCTGCGCCTGCGTTTCGAGCTGGGTGAACGTCGCCATCTGCTGGACCATCTGGTTGTTGTCCATCGGCGAGAACGGATCCTGATACTGGAGCTGCGCGGTCATCAGCTTCAGAAAACCCGCCTGATCGATGGTCTGGACCCCGGTTTCCTTGGCGCCCGCCGTCTGCGGGCCGTTAAGCCCCGCCTGCGTATAGATGTCGGTGTTCACGGTCATTTGCCGAGCCTTATCGTTTCGAGCATCAGGGATTTGGCGGTCTGGAGGACCTGCACATTGTTCTGGTACATGCGCGAACTCTCGACCATGTCGACCAGCTCGGCGCTGGTATCGACCCCGGCTTCCCACACATCGCCATTCTGGTCGGCGAGCGGATGGTTGGGATCGTGGCGGCGCACGGCCGGCGTGTCGGACGTGACGACGCGCTCCACTTTGACGGTAGCGACGCCCGGCGCCTCGGCCACGGTTCGAAACACCGGACGGATGGCGCGATAAGCCTCGCCCTCGCTGCCCGAGACGGTGCCGGCATTGGCGAGATTGGATGCCGTGGCATTGAGGCGCACGAGTTGCGCCGACATGGCCCGGCCGGAAATGTCGAAGATGCTGAGCGGCTTGTCCATGCTCATTCTCCTCGCAGCGCGCGCGTGATGGTGTTGAGACGGCCTTCCAGGAAGGAGAGCGTCGTGCGGTACTTCACGGCATTTTCAGAAAAGAGCGTCTGCTCGGTGGACAGCTCCACCGTATTGCCATCGCGCGAGGCTTGCAGCGGCGCGCGATAACCCATCGCTTCTTCCAGCGCATGGGAGACAGTGCCCTGCTGCTTCGTCGCCTGCTGGAGCGCGGCGTCGAAATCGATGTCACGGGCTTTATAACCCGGCGTCGATGCATTGGCGATGTTCGAGGCAATCAGCTCCAGCCGCTGCGAGCGGAGCTGGAGCGCCTTGCCATGAATGCCGAACAGCTTGTCCTCGACAGACATTTTTCTCATGCCTTCCCTAAAGGTCCTCCGGGCGGGGCCGTTCTGACCGGTCGAAGCGGACCGCCAGCGCCGAGCCCATGCCCGCATGGGATTCTTAGCAAAGGCCGTGCCAATTCCGGTTTCCGGCCGAAGCGGAAGGTTGAGACACACGGATTTCCGCGCCTTTCCGGCGCGCAAGCGGCAAGGCCGGCAAGTTTTTGCCGGTCGGCGGCAAGGCTTTGCCGCGCCGCGCGCGCACGCAGGCAAAGCGCGGGAATGACGGAAGGAATGACGGGTCGATGCGGGAAAGTCTGGGCCATCTCCTGGCACCGCTGCCGCTGCTCCTCGTGCTCGGCGGCGCCGGCTTCATCGCGCTCGCCCAGCAGGGGCTCGCCGCCCTCCCCGCCGCCCTCGCCGCGCTCCGGCCCCTGCTCGCCGCGCGGCCGGACGCGGACCGCGACCGGGCCCGCGCCCTCATGCTGCGCGCCGAGGAGATCGCCCGCGCGCACGATCTCTCGCGCATCGATCGTCTGCGTGCCCATCATCCGTTCGTCGCCGAGGCGCTCACCACGCTCGCCAATGCACCGGATGCCGACCGTTTTGCCTTCTGGGCCCGGCAGGCCCTGGCCGACCGCCGCGCCCGACATGAGCGCGCCATCGGCTTCTGGACCGCCATGGCGGATGCCGCGCCGGTCATGGGCATGGCCGGCACCATTATCGGCCTGATCGGCATGTTTGCGCGGATGAGCGACCCCGCGACCATCGGCCCGGCCATGGCGCTGGCGCTCATCACCACGCTGCACGGCATGATCCTGGCCAATGCCGTTGCCGGGCCCATTGCCGGCCGGCTCGACCGGCTCTCCTGCCGTGAACTGGATTGGCAGCGCGAGTTGGCGGATCGCATGATCGCGCTCGGTCAGCGCGAGGCATCCGTTTCCCAGCACGCGCCCGGCGTGCGCCATGTCGCATGAGCCGGCCATGATCCGGGCCGCGCGGGCGCGCTGGGCACTGAGCTTCGCCGATCTGAGCCTGCTGCTGCTCGGCTTCTTCGTGCTGCTCCAGGCCAATCAGGCCACGCGCGATACGGCTTTAGCCGGTCTCAACAGCTATTTCGGCGCCCTGCGCGCCCCGCAACAGGCCGATCTGCCGGCCGAGAGCCTGTTTGCGCCCGGCGAGGCACTGCTCTCGGATACAGGCCGCGTGCGGCTGATGCGGGCAGCGCAGCCTTTCCTCGGCGGCACGTCGGTCATCCGCGTGCAATCGCTCGGCCTGGCACCGGGCAGACAGCGTTTCGACGCCTGGGATCTTTCGGCTGCGCGCCTGGGCGCGGTCGCGCGGGCTCTGGTCGCGGCCGGCATCGCGCCCGAGCGTATCCGTATTGCCGGACTGGCGGAGCCGGACACCGAAGCGCGCGCGCAAGAGGCGGGGCAGATCATCCGCATTGCCGGAGGTCTCTGAGCGGCTGCGTTCCAGAAACTGGCACAATCCTTGCTGTTTCAAGGCTGAGAAGGCCCGCTGGGCCAGCAGTAACGGATTGCAGAGATGACCCGCAAGACCTTGATTTCCAGCTTGTTTCGCTCCCTCCTGCATGGGCTGACATGGCTCGGTCTCCTGGTCGCGCCAGCCTATGCCGCGGGCGCCGAGTTCGAGAATCTGGACCGGCTCGACAGTCTGGTCGCCATGACCGTGGGGGCCAATCTCGGCGAGCCCGGCGGTCCGGTGGCGCCCATCGACCGCCGCCTGCGGCTCAAGCCCTGCCCCGCCATGCCCAAGGTCGAAGGCCCGGTCTTCGGCGCCGCCATCGTCTCCTGCGCGGAGACCGGCTGGCGCGTGCGCGTGCCGTTGAGCGCCGCGCCGGCTGACCGCGCGCCGCTTTTTGCCGCCGCGCCGGGCGCGCGTGCCGGCGCCCAGCGGTCTGCGCCGGTCGCCGAAACCGTCGTCAAGAAGGGCGATCCGGTCGAACTGGTGGCCGGCAGCGATGTCTTCAGCGTTTCGCGCCTGATGATCGCCGATGAGGACGGTGCCGTGGGCGACATGATCCGCGTGCGCGAAGGGCCCAAATCGGCCCCCGTCAGCGCGCGTGTGGAGCGGGCCGGGCGTGTTCGTGCGCCTACCATTTAAACTTTTCTGAACCGATCCGTATATAAGCGCGCTCGGACAGAAAGGATGATGCGATGATCAAGCTAGTTGGCTCGGGGATGACAGCCGCCGTGGAAGCGGCGAAGTTGCGCGAAACCGCGCAGCCACGCGCGTCCGCGCCTGCCGCCCGCCCCGCTTCACAGCCTGACGCCGATTCCGTCGCCACACCGGCGGCTCGCATGGCCGCTCAGGGCGCGCCAATCGATTCGGCGCGTATCGACCGGATCAAGCAAGCCATTTCTTCGGGCCAGTATCCCGTCGATCCCGACAAGATCGCCGAGAAAATGCTCGATCTCGATCTGCCGCCGCCCACCGCGCGGCATTGACCCCATGAGGGATCCATGAGCCTGACCAACCTCATCGACGATCTGTCCGACAATTCCGCTCATCTGCTCGATGCGATGCGCAGTGGCGATGCCGCCGCCATCGAAGAGGCTGTCGCCACCTTCCGCCTTGCCGTGGAACAGGTGCAGGCCGCCGCGCCCTGGGCTGCCGAACCGGGCCTGCGTGACAAGCTCGCGACGCTGATGCCGCAACTCGATGAATCGCGCGCCCTTTCCTGCCTGCTCGCGGACATGACCGGCCAGATGCACGACCTGGCCGCTGCGCGCGCCCTCGATACGCCCGCCCCCCTCACCGCCCGCCCCGGCGACCGCTTCGCCTGACCGGCCCCTCGTTCCCAATTTTTCGTCGGGAAATCTGGCACGCTTCTTGCTGAAAGACCTGCGGTACCAATAAGGGGTTTCGCAGGCTCATGTCCGCCTTCGATGGACTGAAATTCAACGCTCTCGCCCAGCCGCAGCACGGGCGCGTCACGCAGGCCATCGCCACGGCGAGCCAGCGCACGGGCGTGGACTTCCATTATCTGATGAGCCAGGCGAAGATCGAGAGCGCGCTCAATCCCAGCGCGCGCGCGCAGACCTCCAGCGCCACTGGCCTTTATCAGTTCATCGACCAGAGCTGGCTCGCCATCGTCAACAATCATGGCGCCAATTACGGCATGGGCTGGGCCGCCGATGCCATCCAGAAGACCTCTGGCGGCCAATATTATGTCGCCGATCCGGAAACGCGGCGGCAGATTCTGGACCTGCGCAACCATCCCGAAACGGCGTCGGTCATGGCGGCCGAGCTGGCCGCGGACAATCGCGACTATCTGGAGCAGCGCATCGGCCGCCGTGCCGAGGCGGTCGACCTCTATCTCGCTCATTTCCTGGGCGCGGGCGGCGCGGCCAAGTTCCTCACCAGCCCGCAGACCATGGCGGGCGCAGACCTCTTCCCCGCCGCGGCACGCGCCAATGCCAACATCTTCTATGATCGCCAGGGCAATGCCCGCAGCCTTGCCGACATCCGCGCCAATTTCGCGCGCAAGCTGGCCGAAGGCGGCGCAATTGGCAGCGGCGGCGGAAGCGACGGTCGGTCGGGAGGCCCCGGCGCCGATCGCATGGACGGCATGCGCACGGTACAGCCCGCCGACTATCTGCGCATCGCCCGCGAGCGAATGGGCCAGGCCGGCCTCCCCGCCAGCGGCGGCGCCATGACCGATCCCACGCTGATCGCCCTCGAGGCCGCGCGCGGGCAGGGTTTGCCGGGCCGCGAGGGCATGAGCGAAAGCGATGGCGACGCCGCGCTGCTCACCGACATTCAGGCGTTGACGCTGGGCCGTGCCGTCGCCGCCGCCAATAGCAATCCCGCCATCGCGTCGCGCGGCGAGACCGCCCGCCTCGCCTATCTCATGCTTGCCACTCTCGGAAGGTAACGCCGCTCATGACCCGCAGCGAAGTCAACAGCCAGATCTGGAGCCGCACGGCGCAGGGCGCGGTCCTGCCGATCGGCATCCTGCTGCTCGTCATGTTCATGGTGGTGCCGGTGCCGGCGCTGTTGCTGGACATCGGCTTCATCACCAACATCATGATCAGCCTCGCGGTGGTGATGATCGCCATCAATGCCGCCAAGCCGCTTGATTTCTCGGCCTTTCCGACCGTGCTGCTGTTCGCCACGCTGCTGCGCCTGTCGCTCAACGTCGCCTCCACCCGCGTGGTGCTGGTGAACGGTCACACCGGCGAGGCGGCCGCCGGCCATGTCATCGAGGCGTTCGGCACGTTCCTGATCGGCGGCGACTATGTGGTCGGCCTGTTCGTCTTCGCCATCCTGATGATTATCAATCTGGTGGTCATCACCAAGGGCGCAGGCCGCGTCTCGGAAGTGAGCGCCCGCTTCACGCTGGACGCGATGCCCGGCAAGCAGATGGCCATCGACGCCGATCTCAACGCCGGCCTCATCACCGTGGAGGATGCGCGCGAGCGCCGGCAGGAAATCTCGCGCGAGGCGGATTTCTACGGTTCCATGGACGGTGCCTCCAAGTTCGTGAAGGGCGATGCGGTCGCCGGCGTGCTCGTCCTCGTCATCAACATCGTGGGCGGCATCATCCTGGGCGTGGTCAGCCACGGGCTGGATATCGGCACCGCCGCACGCACCTATGTGCTGCTCGCCATCGGCGATGCGCTGGTGGCACAGGTGCCTGCGCTGCTGCTCTCCATTGCGGCAGCGTCCATCGTCACCCGCGTGACCTCCGACCACGACCTCTCCGGCCAGATTTCGCATGAGTTCAGCGTGGAGAAGGCGTGGATTCCGGTGGCCGGCATCCTTGCCTTTCTCGGCATCCTGCCCGGCATGCCGCATCTCATCATCCTGCCCGCCGCCGCGGTTGCCGGCGGCATCGCCTGGTTCGTGCGCCGCGCCGCGCGCAATGCCGCCGCCAACGCGCCGGTGGAAGAAGCGCCGGCCGAGAACCCCACGCATATCGAATGGTCGGACGTGTCGGACGGCGCGGTGCTGGGGCTGGAAATCGGCTATGGCCTCATCGGCCTCGTCGACGAGCGCAAGGGCGCGCCGCTCATGGGCCGCATTACCGGCATCCGCCGTCAGCTCTCGCGCGAGCTGGGCTTCGTGGTGCCGATGATCCGCGTGCGCGACAATCTGGCGCTGGGCCCCAACCAGTATCGCATCACCGTTGCCGGCGTGGCGATGGGCGAGGACGAGATCTGGCCCGACGACCTGCTCGCGCTCGACAGCGGCGACATCCAGCAGACTGTCTCGGGCCGCGCGGCGCGTGACCCGACCTTCGGCCTCGACGCGGTGTGGATCGATCCGGGCCAGCGCAGCGAGGCGGTGGTCGCCGGTTATACGGTGGTCGACGCCTCCACGGTGGTTGCCACGCATCTCAATCATCTCATTCTGCAAAGTGCCTCGGAGCTCTTCGGCATGGACGAAGCGGGCAAGCTGCTCGAAACGCTCAAGGAGGTCGCGCCGCAGCTCGCCGAGGGGCTTACGCCCCAGCCGCTCAGCCTGGCGCAGATCGCCGCCGCCTGCCGCGCGCTGCTGGCCGAGGGCGTACCGCTCAAGGATTTCCGCCGCATCGCCGAGGCGATGGTCGACGCCGCTCGGCCGGACATGAGCCCGGAGATGCTGGTCGAGGCCGTTCGTCAGCGCATCGGCTCCCTCATCATCCAGGGGATCGTACCGGTGAAGATGCCGCTGCCGGTCATCACGCTGGACGGCGAGCTGGAGGGCCTGCTCGCCCAGGCCATGCGCGTCTCGGGCGATGCACGCCATCCCATCGAGCCGGCGCTCGGCCAGCGCCTCATTGAGCATGTGAGCGAGGCTGCCCGGCCGCTGCTGGCGCAGGCCCGCAGCTTCGCCATCGTCACCTCGCCCATGGCGCGGCGCGCGCTGGCCCGCCTGTTCCGTCCGCATCTGCCCGAAACGCCGGTGCTCTCCTTCCTGGAAATTCCGGATGGAAAGCCGGTGGAGGTGGTCGCCGTGGTCGGCAACGAGGCGCGGATGCCCATGCAGGAGCGCCTGCCCGCCGCGGCCTGACCTCACGGAACGGACGCTTCGTTAAGTTTCGGCATACACGCCGGAAAAGCTTGGTTAAGCCTTTTGGATTAGAGCCATCGCCATGCAGAGCGCAAAGCTTGTGGTCGCTGATTTGACATATGGACGCCGGGCGGGGCCGAATCCCGAAGCCCTGGCCCAGCAATATATGCCGCTGGTCCGCAAGATCGCCTGGCATGTGCATGGGCGAGTCTCCAGCGCCATCGAAATCGAGGACCTGCTCCAGATCGGCATGGTGGCGCTCGTCGAGGCGGCCAACGGCTTCGAGGATCGCGGTCACGGCTTTGCCAGCTATGCGCAGATGCGCGTGCGCGGCGCCATGATCGATCATCTGCGGCGCCACGCCACCATCTGCCGGTCCGCCATGGCCCGCCGCAAGGTGCTGATGGAAGCGCGTCGGGTGCTGGAACAGCGCAACGGCCGCGCGCCTACCGAGGCGGAAGTGGCGGCTCATCTCGAACTTGACGGGCCGGCCTATCGCGAACTGGTCGACGGCACCGAGGCGGCGCAGCACCAGAGCATCGACGAGGTCTATTCGGATCAGTCGATCTGGTTCGCCGACGTCACCGAACGCGCCGACGACATGCTGGAGCGTGAATCGCTCAAGAAAGCCATCGCCGCCTGTATTGCCGAATTGCCACCGCGCGAGGCCATGGTGCTCCAGCTCTATTTCGTCGAGGAACTGAACCTGGAGGAAATCGGCCAGACCCTCGATATCGGCGCCGCGCGGGTCTGCCAGATCAAGAAGGCCGCGCTCGACAAGCTGCGGAGCCGCCTCTCCGACTGGCACTGAACGCGGGAACCGGCGAATCCCCCGTTTGTTGTTCCTTCATCGAAAAGAGGATGGAGGACAAACGTCATGGCCGATGAGCCCAAGGTCGTCATCGAGAAGTCCGGCAACAGCGCCCTGGTGGCCATTCTGGCGATCATCGTGCTCGCCCTCGTCGCAGCAGGTGCCTACGCTCTGATCGAGAGCCGGAACAATAAGGACAATGCCATTGCGGGCGCCGCCGACAAGGTGGGTGATGCCGCGCAGGATGTGGGCGATGCCGCGCAGGATGCCGCCCGGGGCGCACGATAGGGTAACGGCGGGCGCCGCGTTCTAGACGCTATCGGACGGGCGCTCGGCGCGTCCGACCCGCCATTTCTGGAAAATCCGCCACGCGAGCACGCACAGAACCACGCCGAGCAGGATCGGCGCCAGCCGCGCCCAGCCGGTGGTTACGTCATGCGTCTGCGCGAATTGCATGAACAGGAACAGGGCGGCAAAGGCCACGCCGACGAACTGGGCGTAACGAGTACGGCCGAGATAGGTCTTGCGCGCTTCCGCCCCGCTTTGCGCCACCTTATCGGCATAGCGGGCCTCCAGCGTGCGCGCAGGCGCTGTCCAGATGCCGCGAAAGAACAGAGCGAAAAAGGCGAGAACAAGGCCGACACCGCCCAGCGCGATCCCGCCGAGGCCAGCCGCCATCACTGCCCTGCCCCACCAGATGACACCGAGTGCAAACAGCGCGAGCACTGCGGCCAAGGTACGACGCCCCCGGCGCAGACGCCGCGCATAGGCGGCAACGAAGTCGTCGCGCTCCGCCATGGTCAGGGCATATGGTTCGCCGCGCATGCTCTGGCGATAGATACAACCCTTGCCGCGCGGTTCGAACTGCGCGGCAAAGGCCGCCGTCCGCTCCTGTCCCCCGAACCACCCCATCGATGCGCATCTCCTCCCTTTTGGGCAGCACAGATGTGAACGGACCGTGCGAATGACAAGCGGGCCCATAGCCTGCGGCGCGCCACCATCTGGTTTGGCGGCTCATCCTGCGGTAAAGCGCGCCTATGTCCGCCACCTACACGCTCGACACCGCGACCAGCCGCGCCAATCCCACGCCCGCGCCGATGAAGCGCCTGACCGTGCCTGCCCTCCAGCGCCGCAAGGTTGAGGGGCAGACGGCCGAGCCGCTGGTGATGCTCACAGCCTACACCGCCCGTCAGGCACAACTGCTCGATCCGCATTGCGACATGCTGCTGGTGGGCGATTCGCTGGGTCAGGTGATCTATGGCCTGCCTTCCAGCGTGCCGGTCTCGCTCGATATGATGGCGGCCCATGGCGCGGCGGTGGTGCGCGGCAGCTATCACAGCGTCGTGATCGTCGATATGCCCTTTGGCAGCTACGAGGCCTCACCCGCCCAGGCGTTCGAAAGCGCCGCACGCCTGCTCAAGGAAACCGGCTGCGCGGCCGTGAAGCTGGAGGGCGGCGTGGAAATGGCCGAGACCATCGCCTTCCTCACCCGGCGCGGCATCCCCGTCTGCGCTCATGTCGGCCTCACGCCGCAGGCCGTGAACGCGCTCGGTGGCTATGGCGCGCGAGGGCGTAGCCAGCAGGAGCATGACAAGATCGTCGCCGACGGCAAGGCCGTGGCCGACGCCGGCGCCTTCGCGCTCGTAATCGAAGGCGTGCTGGAGCCCATCGCCATCGCTCTCACCGAAACGCTCGCCATTCCCACCATCGGCATTGGCGCCTCGGCCCGTTGCGATGGGCAGGTGCTGGTGACCGAAGACCTGCTCGGCCTGTTCGAGCGCACACCGCGTTTCGTGAAGCGCTATGCCGATATCGCCAGCACCATTGGCGAGGCCGCAGCGACCTATGCGGCGGACGTGCGCGCCCGCGCCTTCCCGGGCAAGGATCAGCTCTACGGGGATCGCCCGGCGTCCTGATCCGTGCCAATGTCCCACTCGCGCGGCCGGTAGCGTTAAAAAGTGATTTGCACCCGGTTCAGGCGCGGCTAAGGTCCGCGGCCGCAAGCCTGAGCCCGCATTTTTCCCGCCTGGAGACGAACCTTGGCCCTGACGCCAGAGCAGAGTAACGCCCTGATCCGCGAAGTCGACGACGCGGTTCGCCAAGACGACCTCATATCCTTCTGGCAGCGCTATGGCCGTGCCATTGCCATCGGCATCGTCCTGGCACTCGCGGCTTATGGCGGCTGGCTGCTGTGGCTTAACCATCAGCGCAATGTCGCCGAGGAGAGCAGCGAGCACTTCGCAATGATGCTCAAGTCCGCTTCGACCGGGCAGCTCGATCAGGAAAATTACGACCGGCTCGTCGCGGGCGGCAGCGATGGCTATCGCGCCGAGGCGGAGCTGGTGAAGGCCGCGCTCGCCTCCGGCAAGAACGACGTAAAGGCCGCCACCGCCAGCTACGACGCCGTGCGCAACGACAAGAGCCTGCCCGCGCCGCTGCGCGATGCCGCGCTCATCCGCCGCACCGCGCTCAATTTCGATACGATGAAGCCGCAGGAGGTCATCGACGCGCTCAAGGATCTGGCCGTGCCTGGCAACGCCTGGTTCGGCAGCGCCGGCGAGATGACGGCACTAGCTTATTACCGGATGGACAAGAAGCGCGAGGCGGCCGAGATGTTCGCCAGCGTGAACCGCGACGCCAGCGTCACCGAATCCATCCGCACGCGCGCCGGACAGATGGCCGCCATGCTGGGCATCGCGCCCGATGCTCTCGCCGACGTCGAAGAAGGAAGTGCTTCCGGCAATGCTCAGTAAGACCGTTTCAACACGCAAGCGGCTGAGCATTCTGCTCGCCGTCTCGGCGACGCTGGGGCTGGCCGTCTCGGGCTGCTCCAAGGGCGATAAGCGCCCCAAGACCCCGGTTCATGGCGAGCGCACCTCCATCCTGGGCTCGAGCGAGGTGGTGGAGGCCGAGGACTCCCTCGCCAATACCCCGGTGCTGTTGCCCGACCCGGTGCAGAATGCCGACTGGCCGCAATCGGGCGGCAACGCCTCCAAGTCGCTCGGCGGCGTGGCGCTCGGCGCGGGTACGGAGCGGGTGTGGAGCGCGCAGATTGCCGGGGGCAGCCCGCGCGCCAAGCTCGCCGCCTCGCCGGTCGTCGCAGGCGGCAGGCTCTATGTCATCGACACCGAGGCGGTGGTCTGGGCATTCGATGCCAAGACCGGCCAGCGCGTCTGGCAGAAGAGCGTGCGCGCGGCCGACGATACCGGCCATATCGAGTTCGGCGGCGGCGTCAGCGTCGAGGGTGAGCGCGTCTATGCCTCGACCGGCGTGGGTGACGTGGTCGCCCTCTCCGCTTCGGATGGCGCCACCGTCTGGAGCGTGCGCCCCGGCGGCCCGCTGCGCGGCTCGCCCACCGTCTCGGGCGGCAATGTCTATGTGATGAGCCAGGACAACCAGCTCTTCGCGCTCAACGAAGCGGACGGCGCCGTCATCTGGCAGGATTCCGGCACCATCCAGTCGACCGGCGTGTTCGGCGTGGCCGCGCCCGCCGCCGGCCAGGGCTCGGTCATTGCCGGCTACAGCTCGGGCGAGCTGACCGCTTATCGCTACGAGAACGGCCGCGTGCTGTGGGGTGACGCGCTGAGCCGTACCAACATCTCCACCTCCGTCTCCACCCTCACGGACATCGACGCCGATCCGGTGATCGACCGGGGCCGCGTGTTTGCCATTGGCGAGGGCGGCCGCATGGCCTCCTATGAGCTGGTGAGCGGCCAGCGCCTGTGGGAGCTGAACATCGGTGGCATCGCCACGCCGCTGGTGGCAGGCGAATGGGTGTTCGTCGCTACCGACAAAGGCCGGCTCTATTGCATCGCGCGCACCAGCGGCAAGGTGCGCTGGATCGCCGAGCTGGGCGGCTTTCGCGATCCCAAGAAGCGGGAGAAGCCGATCCGCTGGGATGGCCCGCTGCTCGCGGGTGGCAAGCTGATCCTCGTCTCCACCGAGGGCGAGATCGCCTTCGTCGATCCGGCCGAAGGCAAGATCCTCTCTCGCCGCAAGCTTGGCGATCCCATGTCGCTGCCGCCCGTCGCGGCGGACGGCATGCTGTATGTGCTGAGCGAGACCGGCCGCCTCGTCGCCTTCCGGTGACGGACGCGCGCGCCCCGGCCAAGCCCATGATCGAACAGCTCCCCGTCGTCGCCATCATCGGGCGGCCCAATGTCGGCAAGTCCACGCTGTTCAACCGCCTGGTCGGCAAAAAGCTGGCCCTCGTCGACGATACGCCGGGCGTGACGCGCGACCGGCGCGAGGCCGATGCCGAGCTGCTGGGCCTCAGGTTCCGCATCGTGGATACGGCGGGCTTTGAAGAGGACGATCCGGCCAGCCTGCCCGGCCGCATGCGCGCGCAGACCGAGGCCGCGGTGCGCGGTGCGGCGCTCGCCCTGTTCATGATCGATGCACGCGCCGGCTTGATGCCGCTCGATGCGGAGATCGCCCGCTGGCTGCGCGCCGGCAGTACGCCCGTCGCCCTCCTCGCCAACAAGGCGGAAGGCGCCGCGGCCGAACATGGCATCATGGAGGCCTATTCGCTCGGCTTTGGCGAACCCGTCGCCATTTCCGCCGAGCATGGCCAGGGCCTGGCCGATCTCTTCCAGGCGATCCGTCCGCATGTCGAGCGTGAGGAAGACGAGGAAGCGGCCGTCGAAACCCAGCACGGCGAAGACGAGGAAGCCGACGACAACGCACCGCTCAAGCTCGCGATCGTCGGCCGCCCCAATGCCGGCAAGTCCACGCTCATCAACCGCATCCTGGGCGAAGAGCGGCTCATCACCGGACCGGAGGCGGGGATCACGCGCGACAGCATCGCCGTCGACTGGCTGTGGCATGCGCCCGACGGCCGCGAACGGCCCGTGCGTCTCATCGATACCGCGGGCATGCGCAAGCGCGCCAAGGTGCAGGACAAGCTGGAAAAGCTCTCCGTCGCCGATGCCCTCCACGCCGTCGATTTCGCCGAGGTGGTAGTGCTGATGCTCGACGCCACCAAGGGGCTGGAGGCGCAGGACCTGCGCATCGCCGACAAGGTGCTGAGCGAGGGCCGTGCGCTCGTCGTCGCGCTCAACAAGTGGGACGTGGCCGAGAACGGCTCGGCGCTCTACCAGGGCGTGCGCAAGGCCTTGGACGAAGGGCTCGCGCAGGTGCGCGGCGTGCCGATGCTCACGGTTTCGGGCGCCACTGGCAAGGGCATCGACCAGCTTCTCCAGGCCGCCTTCGACACGCGCGCCGCCTGGTCGCGCCGGGTGCCGACCAGCCTGCTCAACCGCTGGTTCGATGCCGCGCTGGAGGCCAATCCCCCACCCGCGCCCGGTGGCCGCCGCATCAAGCTGCGCTACATCACGCAGGCGCGCGTCCGCCCGCCAACGTTCGTGCTGTTCGGCACGCGGCTGGATATGCTGCCGGAGAGCTACAGCCGCTATCTGGTGAACGGCATCCGGCGCGAACTGGGTTTCGGTGCCGTACCGGTGCGTCTCAACCTGCGCAGCGCGCGCAATCCCTATGACCGGAAGGGTTGAGACCCCCCCGCGCCTGATCGATGCGCGCGGCCTCAAATGCCCCTGGCCGGTGCTGCGCGCCGCCCGTGCCATGCGCGATTGCAGCGCTATCACCTTGCTGGCGGACGATCCGGTAGCACTGATCGATGTGCCCGCCCTCGCCCGCGCGCAGGGCTGGCGCGTCCATGTGCGCGAAGAAGGCTGTTTTCAGCGCTATATGCTGGAGATCGCACCGCAACCGGACGGGCGTTAAGTACCCTTTTACTGCAAGTCGCGCATAATGCGCCCGCATCGTCGCGCAGCCAGTCTCAGGTGTGGAGCCATGTCCTTCTATTATACCATCCCCGTGGTCGTGGAGGCGGAACTGGCCGAAGCGCGCCGGACACTGGGCGCCGGCATGGCACGCATCCTGGGCTATTATGAGGAAGACGGCGCCAAGTCGATCGGCCAGGTCGAGCGCGCTCTGGCCGAAGGCAACGCCGCCGCAATGGTGATCCCCGCCCACACGCTCAAGGGCGAATCGCGCCAGTTCGGCGCCAAGCG
>DASRXY010000194.1:0-15747 GCA_035654035.1 Sphingobium sp.
TGCCCGCCGCGCGGCCACTGGTGGTGGAAGGAGCCGGCGGGCTCATGGTGCCGATCCGTGCGGCGCCGCCCTGGCTGATGATCGACCAGTTCGCGGCGTGGCAGGCGCCGGTGCTGCTGGTGGCGCGCACGGCGCTCGGCACCATCAACCACAGTCTGTTGAGCGTGGAGGCGCTGAAGACGCGCGGCATTCCCATCGCCGGCCTGCTGTTCGTCGGCCCGCCGGATACAGAGAATGAGGCGGTAATCCCGGCGCTGGCCGGTGCGCCGCATCTCGGCCGCCTGCCGCTGCTCGATCCGCTCGATGCCGCTGCACTGCGCGCCGCGATGCAGGCGCATGTGGATCTCGCCGCGATCCGTGCGGCCATGGGGCTCCGGCCATGACCTCTCCGGTCTGGCATCCCTTCACGCAGCATGGCCTGCACGAGCCGATCCCGCAGGTCGTTTCCGCGCGCGGCGCCTGGTTGGAGTGCGCCGACGGCACCCAACTGCTCGATGCGATTTCAAGCTGGTGGGTCATCACGCACGGCCATTGCGAGCCGCGCATCGCCGCCGCTATCGCCGCGCAGGCGGGCGTGCTCGATCAGGTCATTTTCGCCGGCTACACGCACCCGGCCGCCGAAGCCGTGGCGCGCGGGCTTGTGGAGGTGGCGCCCGCGGGGCTGGCGCATGTGTTTTTCTCGGACAGCGGCTCCACGGCGGTGGAAGTCGCACTCAAGATGGCGCTCGGTTATTGGCACAATCGCCGCGAGAGCCGTCACCGCATCCTAGTGATGGAGCACAGCTATCATGGCGACACCATTGGCGCCATGTCGGTGGGCGAGCGTGGCGTGTTCAACCGCGCTTATGCCCCGCTGCTGTTCGACGTGGCGACTGTGCCCTTCCCGGCAGCGGGTGCCGAGCAGCGCACACTCGATGCGCTCGAGGCGCTGTGCCGCGCGCCGGAGACGCCCGCCGCCTTTATCGTCGAGCCGCTGGTGCTGGGGGCAGGCGGCATGCTTGTCTATCCGCCAGCCGTGCTGCGCGCGATGCGGGAGATCTGCGTGCGCCATAGCGTGCTGTTCATTGCCGACGAAGTAATGACCGGCTGGGGCCGCACCGGTACGCTCTTCGCCTGCGAACAGGCTGGCATCGCGCCCGACCTGATGTGCCTCGCGAAGGGCCTCACCGGTGGCATGGTACCGCTCGCCGCCACATTGGCGAGCGCCGCGATCTTCGAGGCGCATAGCAGCAGGGACCGTGCCGACATGTTCTTCCACTCCTCCAGCTTCACTGCCAATGCCGTAGGCTGCGCGGCGGCGCAGGCCAATCTTGCGATCTGGCAGGGGGAGGATGTGCCGGGCCGCGTCGCGGTGCTCGGCGTGGCGCTGGATGCAGGGCTTGCGCGCCTTGCAGACGAGGCGACCTTCACCAATCCCCGCCGCTTGGGCGGCGTCGCGGCCATCGACCTTTCGGTGCCGGACGCGGGCTATCTTTCGGACGTGGCGCCCCGGTTACGCGCCTATTTCCTGGCGCAGGGGCTCTTGCTGCGCCCACTCGGCAACACCATCTACATGATGCCGCCTTATTGCACCGCGCCGGACGAGATTGCGCGGGCGTTCGAGGTGATCGCCGCCGCTCCCGAGGCCATTGCCGCCCCCCAATGAGCGCGTTTGCTTTTCATTTAAGTCGAATGGGTCTATGGGGCCCCATTCGCGAACCGTTGGACGAATATGGCCAAAGAAGAACTGCTGGAAATGCGCGGACAGGTGGTGGAGCTTCTCCCCAATGCCATGTTCCGCGTCCGCCTCGAAAACGATCATGAGATCCTCGGCCACACGGCCGGCAAAATGCGCAAGAATCGCATTCGTGTGCTGGTGGGAGACGAGGTGCTTGTCGAACTGACGCCCTATGATCTCACCAAGGGGCGCATCACCTATCGCTACATGCCCGGCCGCGGTGGCCCTGGCCCGCAGAGCTGACGGCCGACCGCTGAGCTTCTCTTGCGGCCCATGGCCTGTTAGGGGCCGCCCATGACGCTCCGTCTCGTTCTCGCTTCCACCTCGCCGCGCCGGCGCGACCTGCTGGCGCGTCTTGGTGTCGTGCCCGATCGTGTCGCTGGCCCCCATATCGACGAGACGCCGCGCAAGGGCGAGACGCCGCGCGCCTATGCGCTGCGGCTGGCGGTGGAGAAAGCCCATGCGGTGGAGCGCGCAGCCGATGAGGTGGTGATCGCCGGCGATACCACGGTGGCCTGCGGGTGCATGATTCTGCCGCCGGCCGAGACGCCGGACATCCAGCGCACGCTGCTGCGGCGCCTCTCTGGCCGGCGCCATCATTGCCTCTCCGCCGTCTGCGTGATCGACGCCACCGGTAAGGCACGCACGCGCATTGCCGATACCGTCCTTGCCTTCAAGCCGTTGAGTGAGGCTGAAATCGAGGCTTATATCGCGGGCGGCGAGGGGCTAGGCAAAGCGGGCGGCTATGCCATCCAGGGCCGTGCCGAGGCCTGGGTGCGCTATCTCGCGGGCAGCCATTCCGGCGTCATCGGCCTGCCGCTGTTCGAGACGCGGGCGCTGCTAGTCGCGGCCGGAGCCCTCACATGAGTGAAGCGCCCACGGGGCCCCATTGGCTCTATGAAGAGGGCATTGGCGAGGCGCGCGCCGCGCTGGTGCAGAGCGGCCGCATCGTCGAAGCGCAGATCGAGCGCGAGGATGGGCAGGTGCGTGCCGGCGGCGTGCATAGTGGCCGGCTGGTGCGCACGCTCATTCCCCGCAAGCGCGGCATTGCGCGGCTGGATGGCGGCGACCTGGTGCTGATCGAGCCGATTCCCCCCAAGGTGGCGGAAGGCGCGGCGGTCAAGGTGGAGATCCTGCGCGAGGCCATTGGCGAGCCGGGGCTGGAGGGCGAGCGCGACAAGCTCGCCAAGGGCCGCATCGCCGTGCCTGGCACACCGGCCGGACCGGGGCCGAGCCTCTACCAGCGCATTGTCGAGAGCGGCCTGCCTGTGCTTCCGTGCCCGGCGCACGAGGCGGACCGGCTGGAGGCGGCGGGCTGGAGCGAACTGTTGGCCGAGGCAATGACCGGCGAGGTGGGAGCAGAGGATGCCGCGCTGCGCATCTTTCCCACGCCGGCCATGACGCTCATCGATGTGGATGGCAGCCTGCCGCCCGCCCAGCTCGGCCCCAACGGTGCCAAGCTCGCCGCGCAGGCGATCCGCCGCATGGGCATTGCCGGCTCCATCGGCATCGATCTGCCGACCATGAACAACAAGGACGAGCGTGCCATCGCGGCGGCGCAGATCGACAAATATCTACCTCAGCCGTTCGAGCGCACCGCGGTCAATGGCTATGGCTTCATCCAGATCGTGCGCCGCCGCGCGCGCTTTTCGCTTATCGAGCTGCTGCGCGCCGATCCGGTGCGCGCGGCCGCTATGGCGGCGCTGCGCGCGGCCGAGCGGCATAGCGGGAGTGGAGGAGGGGGGGACGGCGCCGGCGCGCTGACGCTCACCCTCGCGCCCGCCGCCGCGCGCGAAATTCTCGCCCATCCCGACTGGATCAGGCTGCTCGAACGTCGGCGCGGCGGGACAGCGCGGATCGTGGGTGACGAGACCCTGACGCTGGGAGCGCACCATGTCCATTAACGCCCGCTGCCCCATCTGCAAGAAGCCGACGGTGCACGAGTTCCGCCCCTTCTGCTCGCGCGGCTGCCGCGACCGCGACCTCATCCAATGGATGGACGAGGGCTATCGTCTGCCAGTCCGCCCGGACGAGAATGAAGACGGGACGCCGACGCCCCGCCCGCCAGAGGGCGAGACTGAGGATTAAAGCCCCCGCTTTGTGTTCCTGCGTAGGCGGGAGCACAAGGCGTGTCGGGCTACTCCACATCCTCGCCTGCCCATCCGGCAACCGGATCCTTCCAGCACTCTCCTGAAGGAGGGTGCTGAAGAACAGGCTTACCAGAGCCGCACGCGCTCCTCGGACGGCAGCGCATATTTGCCGCCGGGGGCGACCGAAAAGGCCTCATACCAGGCATCGACATTGCGCAGCGGGCCGATGATGCGGAACTTGTCGGGCGTGTGCGGATCGGAGGCGAGTTGCTGGCGCGTCGCCTCTTCCTTCTCCTTGGCGTGCCAGACCTGCGCATAGGCGAGGAAGAAGCGCTGGTCGCCGGTCAGCCCGTCGATCACGGGCGCGGGTTTGCCCTTCAACGAGGCATGATAGGCATCCAGCGCCACCAGCACGCCGGCCAGATCCGCGATATTTTCGCCCAGCGTCAGCTTGCCGTTCACATGCATGCCCGGCACCGGCTCATAGCTATCATATTGCGCGGCAAAACGATCCGCTTGCGCTTGGAAGCGCTCGGCGTCTTCCTTGGTCCACCAGTCGCGCAGCGCCCCGGTGGCGTCCACCTTGCGGCCCTGATCGTCGAAGCCATGGCTGATCTCATGACCGATCACTACGCCCGCCGCGCCGTAATTGACGGCGGGGTCGGCATCGGGATCGAAGAAGGGCGGCTGCAGGATGCCGGCGGGGAAGACGATCTTGTTCTCATTGAAGCCATTATAGGCGTTCACCGTCTGCGGGTTCATCGCCCATTTCTGGCGGTCGACCGGCTTGTACAGCTCGGAAAGTTCATAGGCCCATTCGAAGGCCGCCGAGCGCGCCACATTGCCATAGAGGTCCGTGGGGTCGATCTTCAGGCCGGAATAATCGCGGAACTTGGCGGGATAGCCCACCTGCACGTCCATTTTGGCGAGCTTCTCCAGCGCGGCCATCTTGGTGGCCGGGGCCATCCACTCATTGCCCACGATGCGGCTGGCCATCGCCACCTTGAGGTTGGCGACCAGCTCTTCCATCATGCTCTTGGCGCGCGCGGGGAAGAATTCCTGCACATAGGTCTCGCCGATCAACTCGCCGAGCGCTCCGTCGAGCAGCGAGTCCGCCCGTTTCCAGCGCGGGGGATTTTCCTCGCGTCCGGTGAGCGCCTTGGTGAAGAGGAAGCGGCTGTCGACATAGGCCTTGCTCAGATAGGGCGAAGCCTGGTTGGCGACATGGAAGGCCTCCCATGCCTTGAGCGTTTCGATCGGCGTCTTGCCGAAGAGGTCGGCGATGGCCTTTACTGCGCTGTTTTCTTGCACCAGGATCGTACCGCTCGGCTCCACGCCGGCGCCGGTCATAAACGCATCCCAGTCGAAGCCCGGCGCATAGGCCTTGAGCTGTGCGAAAGTCATGGGATTGTTGATCTTGTCGATCTCGCGGCGGTCGGCGACGGGCCAGGAAAGCCTGGCGATCTGCGTCTCCAGCGCGAGAATGTCGGCGGCCGCCTTCTTGGCGTTCGGATAGCCGGCGAGCCCGAGCTGCCGGGCCACATAGGCATGGTAGGCATCGCGCTGCTTAGCGAAGTCGGGCTTCAGATAATAATCGCGGTCCGGCAGGCCGAGACCGGCCTGGCCCATCCACAGGATGTTGGTCCCGGGGTCAGCCAGCCCGGCGTCGACGCTGAGCGCGACTGGCGAGGCTCCGAAACCGGCCAGCGTGGCGCCCATGTAGTGGGCCAGGGCACTGCGGTCCGTGATGGCAGCGAGCGTGGCGAGCTGTGCCCGCAGCGGCTTGCCACCTACTGCCTCGACGGCCTTCTCGTCCATGAAGCTGCGGTAGAGCCCGCCGATCTGCGTCTGCGGGCCCTGGCTCGCGATCACATATTTCTTCTGGTCGAGCGTCAGATTGTAGACCTCGTAGAAGGAATTGGTGGAGGGTTGGTCGGCCGGAATGGCGGTGCGCGCCGACCAGGCGCCGTTGGCAAAGGCATCGAAATCGTCGCCCGGCGCCACGCTGCGGTCGCCGGCCGTCAGGTCGACACCCCAGCGGCCATAGCGCGGAGTAGCCGGCTTGCTTGTGGGGGAGGCAGCCGTGGAGCCTTGGCTCGCCTGCGCATAGGCGGCGGATGCGGAGAAGGAGAGAGTCGCCAGAACGGCGGCCGACGAGAGGAGGAGGCGGTTGCGCATGGGAGGTGCGGTCCTTGGCAGAGGATGGGCAATGGCGCGACCGGCTGGGACTCGGCTAGGTGCCGGCCGTCCGCCGCGCCGTTTGTGCGACCCTATTGGCTGACGCCGGTGCGGCAAGAATTTTTCTCGCGTCCCGTGCCCCGATTTGCGCATCTATGGGGTGGACAGCACTCGGGCGGCTTCCTATAGGGCTCGCTCCCTGCCCGGTACGCGCCGGCGCGAAGGCCCGTGCCCGGGTAGCTCAGTTGGTAGAGCATGCGACTGAAAATCGCAGTGTCGGCGGTTCGACTCCGTCCCCGGGCACCATTTTCCTATCCGCTAGCATCTGTTCCTGTGCGCCGAAGTGCATAGCGGTGCCTGTGTTACGTCCGGAGCCGCAATTTGGAATCCGTCAGGGCCTCGCCGGGACGAGAGGAGCCCGGGCATCCGCGGACTTTCCGAAGAAATAGGGCGGATCCGTTCTGCGGCGGCGGCCGATAGGCAAGCCGCCACCCGCATTCTATGCGTCCTGTTCCGTCAGCCCTTGGCGGGTGCGGCCTCTCCCTTCATTCGCGCGGTTTCGGCGGCGGTGGATTGCGGCCCGGTGTTGCGCGTGGCGAGTCCGCCGACCGCGCCGCCCTTGAGGAAGGGCTCGGGGTCGCCCTCGCGCAGTTTCAGGCCGAAGATGGGCGAGAGGCCGGGATGACGGCCGAGGCCGCCATAGAGATCGAAGCCGCGTTCGATCCAGTCGCGCAACGGATCGTCCTCGGTTAGCACCGGAGTATCAGCGACCGAGGCAGTGAAGAGGAACACGGCAAGCAGGCGGAAATCGGCATAATTGGGCGTATCGCCGCCGAACCACTTATTTTCCGCCAGCACGTTGCGCAGGATCTGGAGCGCCGGCGGCACCGTGGGCAGGCGATCCTCACGACCGACGATAATGTCCTCGATCTTGCGGCCGAACATGCGTTCGCGCGATTCGGTCACATAGGCATGATCCTGCGGCAGCGAGCGATCGCGATACTGCTTGATGAAACAGGTCATCCACGGGCTGATCGCGGCGCCCCACAGCCAGGCTTCCAAGCCCTGGGTCAGCGCCTTGACGCTGGGATGCGGAATGAGCGTCGGCCGCTCGGGATAGGTCTCGTCCAGATATTCGGCGATCAGCCAGCTATCGAGCACCCATTTGCCATCGTCGACGATGGCAGGCAGGCGCTCGGTGCGGCCGCCGGTGCGCTCGGGAATGCCGGTGAAGCCGCCGGGGACGATGTCCAGTTCGAAACCCTTGTGCGCCACGGCATATTTGGTCGCCCACACGAAGGGGCTGATGGTGGCGCCGCTCGCGAGTTGCAGATCGTAGAAGGTGATCCTGTTGTCCTTGGCCACGACGCGCCTCTCCATTGTATGCTAACGAATCCGGGCATGCGGCATAAGCGTTACATAGGGCGAAAACCAGCGCAATCCGTTGCGCTGCGCGGCACCGGCGCACCAGCGCGGATGAATAATCGCGCGGCTACCTTTTGCCGCGACAAGGTTGTCGCTAGTCTCGACGCAGAGAGCCCATAACGGGCCGGATCACAAAGGGGAGTTCATGGCGCGCATCCGCTCATCGTTGCTGCCGGCGATCACGCTGGCGTTGGCGCTTACGGCCTGCAATACACAAAAATCCGGTCAATCCTTCGGCGATATTGACCAAGCCCGGCTCGACGGGGCGGATGAAGACGAGGACAACTGGCTGAGTTACGGCCATGGCTATAGCGAGCAGCGCTATTCGCGGCTGGACCAGATCAACGACATCAATATCGGCGACCTGACACTGGCCTGGTTCACGCCGCTTGACACCACACGCGGGCAGGAAGCCACGCCCATTGTGGTGGACGGCATCATGTATACGTCCACCGCCTGGTCCAAGGTGCTGGCGCTTGATGCGGCGACGGGCAAGATCCTGTGGCAGTTCGATCCGGTGAACGAAGGCGCCAAGGCCGCTCATGCCTGCTGCGATGTGGTCAATCGCGGCGTGGCGGTATGGAAGGGGCGCGTGTTCGTCGGCACTATCGACGGGCGGCTGATCGCGCTCGATGCCAGGACCGGCGAGAAGATCTGGGACGTGGTCACGGTCGACCAGGCGAAGCCCTATACGATCACGATGGCACCCCGCGTTGTGCGGGATAAGGTCTATATCGGCAATAGCGGCGCCGAGCTGGGCGTTCGCGGCTATCTCTCCGCTTATGATACCAACAGCGGCAAGCTGGTCTGGCGCTTCTACACCGTGCCCGGCGACCCCGCTAACGGGCCGGACGGCGCCGCGTCGGACGAGGTGATCGAGAAGATCGCACGGCCGACCTGGGCCGGCGAATATTGGAAACTGGGCGGTGGCGGCACAGTCTGGGATTCGGTGGTCTATGACAAGGATCTGAATCAGCTCCTCATCGGCGTGGGCAATGGCTCGCCCTGGAACCATAAGCTGCGCAGCGCCGGCAAGGGCGACAATCTGTTCCTCTCCTCCATCGTCGCGGTCGATCCCGATACCGGCGCCTATAAATGGCACTATCAGATCAACCCCGGTGAGAGCTGGGACTATACCGCCACCCAACAGATCATGCTGGCCGATCTCAAGATCGACGGCAAGGATCGCAAGGTGCTGATGCAGGCGCCCAAGAACGCCTTTTTCTATGTGATCGATCGCACCAACGGAAAGATCATCTCGGCGGAGCCCTATGCGCGGCAGAACTGGGCCAAAGGTATCGACCTCAAGACGGGGCGGCCCATCGAAAATCCGGGCGTGCGCTATGAGAACGGGCCGGCGCTGGTCATTCCCTCGGGCATCGGCGCCCATGCCTGGATGCCGATGAGCTATTCGCCAAAGACCGGTCTCGTCTATCTGCCGGCCATGGAGCACCCACTGGTCTATGGCGATGCCGATCCGTTCGAGGTGCATGAGGGCCGTTGGAACACCGGTGTTTCTTTCCTTGCCCCGCCGCCCATGCCCGGCCTGCCGGAGACGCCGGAAGGGCGGCGTCTGGCGCTCAACGCCATGGTGAAGGGCAAGCTCGTCGCCTGGGATCCGGTGGCGCAGAAACCGCGCTGGGAGATCCAGCGCGACTGGCCGTGGAACGGCGGCACGCTGGCGACGGCTGGCAATCTCGTCTTCGAAGGGACAGCGCGCGGACAGTTCGAAGCCTATTCGGCGGATAATGGCAAGAAGCTGTGGTCCTTCGACACCTATCGCGGCACACTGGCCGGCCCGGCCACTTATCGGGTCAATGGCGAGCAATATGTGGTGGTGATGGCCGGCTATGGCGGCTCCATGGGCATGGCAACCGACACGCCTTTCATGCGCGAGAAGATGCCGCAGGGCATGATCCTGGCGTTCAAGCTGGGCGGCACGGCTAAGCTGCCGCCGCACGAGCCCATTCCACTCGATCCACCCACGCCCAGCGACGAGACGTTCACGCCCGCGCAGGTCGCCACCGGCGCCAAATATTTCGTCACCTACTGCACTATCTGCCACGGCGGTCCGGTGAACCCGGACCTGCGCCGTTCGCCGCTGCTGCGCGACAAGGAGACGTTCCGCGCCGTGGTAATGGACGGCGCACTGGCGCAGAACGGCATGGCGAGCTTCAAGGCCTATATGAGCGCAGCCGATGCGGAAGGGATCCGCGCTTATCTGAACGGCGAGGCCAAGGCGCTGCTGGCGCGGACCCAAGGTGCGGCGAAGAAGTGATCCACACGGCAATGGTGAGACGGAGACGGGGCCTGCCCCGCGTCGGCGTACGGCTTTGGCCCATCCTCTGCCATGGGCACCCCTGATGCACGAAAGGCACAGTGGCGGGCCGAAGCGGTGGATCGAGCCGTGCGCCCCCTGTTGTCATCCTTATTAGCTCGCTAATAATTATGTCGAACGCGGTTCACAAATAGATCGCGGCTGAACGATTACCGACTGAACGAGGGAAGCAGGTTCCCCGGATCAGCCGGAACGGTGAGGAGAGAGCCATGATGAGGACCATTTCCGCTGCTGCTACCCGTACGTCCCTGAGCCGCTGGGCGGCCGGGGCCTCTGCCCTGGCGTTCGCGCTGAGCGCTACGCCGGTGCTGGCGCAGGATAGCGCCGCGCCGCAGGACGCAGACGACGGCGTCATCATCGTCACCGCCCAGTTCCGCGAACAGAATCTCCAGGATACGCCGCTCGCGATCACCGCCATCACCGGCGAGCTGCTTGAACAGCGCAGCCAGACCCGGCTTTCGGACATCACGATGCAGGCGCCCAGCCTCCAGCTCCAGCCGAGCCCGGCCGGCGCCGGCAAGGGCATGAGCGCCTTCATCCGCGGCCTCGGCCAAGCGGACATCAGCCCCTCGGTGGAGCCGGGCGTGGGCATCTATGTCGACGACATCTATTTCGCGACCATCACGGCCTCGATCTTCGACCTTGTCGATCTCGATCGCATCGAAGTGTTGCGCGGGCCGCAGGGCACGCTCGCCGGCATGAATTCCGAGGGCGGCGCCATCAAACTCTACTCCAAGAAGCCGACCGGTGAGGGCGGCTACATCGAAGGCACGATCGGCAACTTCAACCGCCACGATTTCCGCGCCAGCGCCGACTTCACGCTGGTTCCCGATCATCTGTTCGCCCGCATTTCCGGAGCTTATCGCCAGCGCAACGGCCATGTGACGCGCATCGACTACGCCTGCTCGCATCCCAATGATCCCGATGTGGTCGCCGGCCGTCTGACTTCACTCGCGACCGGCACCGACTGCAAACTCGGCGAGCTGGGCGACCAGGACATGAAGGCGGTGCGCGGCTCGCTGCGCTGGGTGCCCAACGACCGGCTCGAAGTGAACCTGATCGGCGACTATACGCGCGACAAGTCGCAGACCCAGGCCGTGACGCTTCTGCGCGCCGCCAGCGCCGCCCAGCAAACCTGGACCTTGGCCTATCAGGGCGTGGCCTACGACAACCGCTTCGTGCCCTATGGCGAGTTTCGCGGCGATACGGTCTATAACGACCCCTATATCACCTACGCCAATTTCTTCGATCCGGGCGTCACCTATTCGGCCATCGACGGGGCCGGCACGCCGGGCGTGAAGAATGGTCCGTTCATGGCGCAGTCGGCCGCGCAGGTGGATGGCTGGGGTGTGTCCGGCACCATCGACTACAAGCTCTCCGATATCCTGAGCTTCAAGTCGATCACTGGCTTCCGCAAATATGAAAGCCTTGCCGGTGACGACAATGACGGCTCGCCCATTGCCTTCATCCAGGAGCAGCAGCTTCACCAGCACAAGCAGTTCAGCCAGGAAGGGCGCCTCTCGGGCGATCTGGGTCAGGTCCACTTCACCCTAGGCGGCATCTATTTTTACCAGAACACACGCTATTTCAACAAGAACGACACGCCCTTCGCCGGCTTTGGCACGCCGGACAAACCCACCTTTGCCTTCATCAACGATGATTATGTGATCCTGCGGCAGATCGCCGGCTTCGGTAATGTCGGCTGGGACGTGACTGACCAGTTCTCGCTCGAAGGCGGCATTCGCGTAACGCGCGAGAAGAAGGATTATCACTACGGCCGCTTCGCCTTCGACGGCAGCGGGGCGCCTTATCTGCCGCTCAGCCAGCCGGGCAATCCGCTCAATGGCCGCGTGGGCACCTATGAAGGCACCAATGTCGATTATCGCGCCGTCGCCTCCTACAAGTTCACGCCGGGCGTGATGGGCTATGCGCAGTTCGCCACCGGCTTCAAGGGCGGCGGCATCAACCCGCGCCCCTATTTCCCCGAGCAGATCCTGGGCTTCGGCCCGGAGCGGGTACGGTCCTATGAGATCGGCCTCAAGGCCGACCTGTTCGACCGCGCGCTGCGGATCAACGGCGACGTCTACTACATGGACTTCGTGGGCTATCAGGGCACGCCCAATGTCTGCGTGGATTCCAACGGCGACGCGCTGCCGGGGCTGCCCGGCACGCCGGGCCTGTGCGGCCAGATCCTGAACCTGGGCGATGCCAAGGTGAAGGGCTATGAGCTGGAGATCACGGCGCGGCCGGTACGTGGCCTCACCATCGATGCGGCGCTGAGCTACAACGACTTCAAGTTCAAGGCACCCAACATCAACACCGGCGAGTTCCAGGAAGGGGACAGCCGGCCGGGCATCGGCAAGTTCAAGTGGAGCATCGGCGTGCAATATGAAGCGCCGATCGGCGACATCGGCACGCTCACACCGCGTATCGATGTGGCCCACACGCCCGGCTATTGTGGCAATCTGGCCTGCGATCCAATCTCGAAGGTCGACAGCTATCGGATGGTCAATGCCCGCCTGACCTTCCGCACGGTGGATCGCGACTGGTCCATCGCGCTGGAGGCCACCAACCTGTTCGACGAACTCTATTACATCAACAAGCTGGTGACGCAGTATGCCAGCGCCCAGCCCGGCCGCCCGCGCGAATATGCGCTGACGGTGCGCCGCAACTTCTGATCGCCTTGGGGGGAGGCGCGCCGCCCGCCGGCGGCGCGCCATTCCCTCCGCGCCGCCGTTCGCCCTGAGCGTGTCGAAGAGGCTTTCTTTGCCTTCGGCATGTTGAACGAAGGAGGGCTGTTGTCCTTCTGCGTCACCCTCCAAAGCTCGGGAGGGACGGACCGGAGTTCGTGGGGCATGGCCTTTTGTCCTCGACAGCGCGGCCTTGTCGGCGTCGCCGCTTCGGCGACCCCTCTCCGCCGGCCATTTTCGCCAGAAAATCCCCTGTTATCTCGCGGCGGAAACGCTATGTCTCATAGCGTCCGGGCGGGTTCGTCCTTGCCCTTATGAGTCTTCAGGAGAGAGCAATGGAACAGTATTTGAAGACCATCGGCGGCATTAAGAGCCGCGGTAAAGCAGGCCTTTTCATCGACGGCGAATGGCGTGCGAGTCGTGGCAGCACGGTGCTGGACGTGGTGACGCCACATAATGAGGAGACGGTGCTGCAATATGTCGAGCCGACTACGGCCGATATGGATGATGCCGTCGCCGCCGCCCGCCAGGCGTTCGATACCGGCCCCTGGCCGCGTATGAGCCCGCCCGAGCGCGGCGCCTATCTGCGCAAGGTGGGCGATCTGCTCAAGGAGCGCATGCCCGAACTGGCCGAAGCATGGACCGGCCAGGTCGGCGCCGTCATCGGCTTCACCAGCAAGGCCAGCTATCAGTGCCCCGGTCTGTTCCACTTCTATGCCGATCTGTGCGATAGCTATCCTTTCATCGACGAGCGCACCGCCTGGTCGGGCGCCAAGGTGCGCGTGGTGAAGGAACCGGCCGGTGTCGTCGCCGCCGTGACGCCGTGGAATGCGCCGCTGGTGCTGCTCATTTACAAGGTGGCGGCCGCCCTCGCGGCGGGTTGCACCATGGTGGCCAAGCCCAGCCCGGAAACGCCGGTGGATGCTCATATTCTGACCGAGTGCATCGCGGCGGCGGGAATCCCCAAGGGCGTGTTCAACATGCTGCCGGGCGGCCGCGAGGTGGGCGACCATCTCATCCGCCATCCGGGCATCGACAAGATCGCCTTCACCGGCTCGACCGCGGCGGGCAAGCATATTGCCGGCGTCGCCGCCGAGCGCCTCGCCCGCGTTTCGCTGGAGCTGGGCGGCAAGTCGGCCGCGATGATCCTGGACGATGCGGACATGGACCATGTCCTCAAGAGCCTGGTGCCCTATTCCATGCCGATCACGGGGCAGGTCTGCTTCGCTCTGACGCGCGTGCTGGTTCCCAAGGCCCGCAAGGCCGAGATCGTGGACGCCTATACCAGCGCCGTCTCCAAGGTGAAGGTGGGCGATCCCTTCCAGGCCGATGTCGGCATGGGCCCGCTCGCCATGGGGCGCCAGCTTGAACGCGTGCAGGGCTATATCGAGAAGGGCAAGGCGGAAGGCGCCAAGCTCGCGCTCGGCGGCGGCCGCCCGGCCGACCTCAATCGTGGTTTCTTCATCGAGCCGACGGTGTTCACCGATGTCGATCCCAACATGACGATCTTCCGTGAGGAGATCTTCGGCCCGGTTGTCTCGTTCGTCGATTATGACGATGAGGCGGACATGATCGCCAAGGCCAACGACACGACCTACGGTCTGCACGGCGCCGTCTATACGCAGGACGCCGAGCGCGGCTTTGCGGTCGCGCGTGAGTATCGCGCCGGCTCGGTCACCGTGAACAGCATGATGGTGGACATCCACATGCCCTTCGGCGGCTTCAAGCAATCCGGCCTCGGCCGCGAGGGCGGCATCGAGGGTCTGGAGAATTATTTCGAGACCAAGACGGTCTATTTCGGCTGATCTTTCGGATCGATCCCTTGAGAAGGGCCCGCGCGGGAGACCGCCGCGGGCCCTTCGTCATTCCTCCTTGTGCTCCTGTGCGGGCCGGAGCACAGAGCAGCCAAGATCTGATCCACGTTCGTGAAAGTGGCACTGGCTTATGTCCAACTCTGCTGAACCAGTCTCTCAGCAAGCCGGTTGGGCTTTGGGCACCGCCCGCCGGAGCGCGGCGGCCGTTCGATCCGCTCTTTGTCGAACCGCCATTCCCACGTCCTGTTTCGCCACAGGCGTACATAATCCTTGCGGCGTGCGCCTTGCCGCGCCCTAATGGCGGTCATGTCCTCCGCCTTGACTCTCGCCTTCCATGGCGCCGGCCGCACTGTCACGGGCTCCTGCATGCAGCTCAGCGTCGGTGGTGCGTCGATCCTCGTCGATTGCGGCATGTTCCAGGGCTCGCGCACGCTCGAGGCGCTGAATGCCGAGCCCTTCGCCTTCGATCCGCACCGGATCGATGCCGTGATCCTCACGCACGCCCACATCGATCATAGCGGCCTGCTGCCCAAGCTGGTGCGCGCGGGCTATGGGGGGCCGATCTGGTGCACGGCGCCCACGGGTGACTTGCTGGAGTTCATGCTCGCCGATTCCGGTCGCATTCAGGAAAGCGATACCGAGCGGCGCAACCGGCGCCGTGACCGAGCCGGCGAGCCGCCGTTCGAGCCCATCTATACCGAGGCGGATGCGCTCCAGGCTTGGCGGCAGAGCCGCGCAGTGCCGCTGGAGCAATGGTTCGAGCCGGCACCGGGCTTCCGTGCGCGGCTGTGGAATGCAGGCCATATCCTGGGTTCGGCCTCGGTCGAGCTGGAGGCAGGCGGCGTGCATCTTTTCTGCTCGGGAGATATCGGCCCGGACAACAAGGCGTTCGAGCCCGATCCGGCCGGGCCTGCTGGCTTCGACCATGTCATCTGCGAATCCACCTACGGCAATCGCCGGCGCGAGAAGTTCACCATGGAACAGCGCCGTGACAGGCTGGAAGAGATCGTGCGCGAGGCGATGGGCCAAGGCGGCAATCTCGTCATCCCCGCCTTCGCGCTGGAACGTACGCAGGAGTTGATGCTGGATCTTGCCATGCTCTGCCGCCAGCGGCGGCTGTGTAACGTGCCGATATTCATCGATTCCCCGCTCGCCAATCAGGCCACCAACGTGTTCGCGGCTCATGCCCACACGCTGGAGGACATGGACGGCGGCAACATCTTCACCCATCCCGACTTCCACCATGTGACCGACGTCGCCCGGTCGATCCGGCTCAATTCTGTCTCCGGCGCGATCATCATCGCCGCCTCGGGCATGTGCGAGGCCGGGCGCATCCGCCATCATCTGCTGCACAATCTGGCGCGGCGCGACTCCACCGTGCTGTTCGTCGGCTTTCAGGCCAAGGGTAGTTTGGGCCGCACCATCATGGACGGCGCACCGCGCGTGCGCATCTCCGGTCATGATGTGGCGGTGCGCGCGCAAATTCGCCGGATTG
>DASRXY010000195.1:0-2425 GCA_035654035.1 Sphingobium sp.
CCGTCGGTGAGGTCATAGTCGTCCAGCCGGCCGCGATGGTCGATGAAGCCGAACGCCATCACCAGCCCGCGTTCCTCGTCGACCAGCGGGAAGCGGCGGCCGCGCAGCCGGTCGTCATAGCGGTAGTTGCCCAGGCGAAACTGCGCCTCGCAGCCAAGCGCCGCCACCGGCACGAAGAAATCCGGATTGTTGGTGGACTGCACGCCGTTTTCCACCCGGTTGCAATCGGGGTGGAACTTGGTGCGGATCGTGCCGTCGTTGCGCTGGAGCGTCTCGAAATAGCCGTCCGCCAGCGCAATCATCTCGGCGCGGCTGACCGGTGCCTGCGCCGGCGCGTTGAGAATGGGCTTCTCGTAGAAACGCTGGTTCTCGAAGCGCGGCGATGAATCCACCTGCCGCACCACGATGGTCTCGCATTCCACGATGCACCCGGCCTCGTCGAAGCCCAGCCGCAGCGTGAAGGCGCTCTCGTCGAGCGGCTCGACGACAGTGCCGAAATAGCCGACCTGCCGCGTCTTCTCGTCCGCGAAGACCAGGCGATAATCGCCCACGCGCTCGATGGTGCCCCACAGGCCATCGTCCGGCGCCAGGCGCACATTGTTCTCGGTGATGAAGGGGTCGCTCGCCCACTCGACGGCGCCGGGGTCTTTTCGCCCCAGCGCCGCGAGATAGCGATCCAGCGCCCCGTACAGCGCCTCGCGGTTCACGCCGCGCGGACCGGTGCGTCCATATACATGGTCTTGACCTCCAGATAGGCCATCAGCCCGTCCACGCCGCCCTCGCGGCCGACGCCCGATTGCTTGTAGCCGCCGAAGGGCAGGCTCCAATCGACCTTGAGGCCGTTCTGGGCGATGCCGCCGGTGCGGATCTGCCGTGCCACGTCGAAAGCGGCCTGCGGGTCCTTGGTGAGCACGGCGCCGGCAAGGCCATAGTTCGACTCGTTGGCGACGCGGATCGCTTCCGCCTCGTCCTCGACCGGGATAATCGAGAGCACCGGACCGAAAATCTCCTCCTGGGCGATGCGGCTCTTGTTATCCACATTCTTGAAGAGCGTCGGCTCGATGAAATAGCCCTGGTTGAGATGTGCCGGGCGGTTGCCGCCATAAACGAGGTCGGCGGTCTTCTTGCCCTCCTCGATATACATCTCCACGCGCTCGAGCTGGCGCTTCATGGCAAGCGGGCCGAGCACCGTGGTCGGGTCGTCGGAATGACCGATCTTCACCTGCGCCATCTCGGCGGCAATGGCGTCGGCGATCTCATCCTGCCGACGGCGCGGCACGATGAGGCGGCTGAGCATGGCGCAGACCTGGCCGGAGAGCAGCATCAGCGTGCCGGTCATCAGCTTGGCGGTTTCCTCCGCCGAGAAATCGTCGCGCACGATCGCGGCGGACTTGCCGCCCAGCTCCAGCGTGTAGCGGGCGATGCGAGAGCCGCAGACGCTGGCGATGCGCTTGCCGGCCACGGTCGATCCGGTGAAGCTCACCTTGTCCACGCCGGCATTGCAGACCAGATGATCGCTCGCCTCGCGATGACCGCAGACGAGATTGACGACGCCGGCCGGCACGCCCGCCGCCTCACACGCCTCGGCGATGATATAGGCTTCCAGCGGTGTCTCGGGCGAGGGCTTCATCACCACGGTGCAGCCGGTGATGAGCGCATTGGCAACCTTGCTCGCCATGATGCCATAGGGCCCGTTCCAGGGCGCGATGGAGGCGACCACGCCGACCGGTTCATAGACCAGATAGGCAATGGCGGCGGCGGGGGTCTGGCGCTCCTGCACATATTGGAAATTGGCGCCGACCTCGCGCGTCTGGTCGAACTGTATGGTAGCGCCCGCGACCATGCCCGGCGCGAAGCTGGCGAGGCCGCCCATCTGCGCCGTCCACGCCTTGGCCAGCTCGGCCTCGCGCGATTTGAGATGCGCGGTGATCTTCTTCATCACCTCATTGCGCTCGGCAACGCCCATGCGCGGCCAGGGGCCATGATCGAAGGCTTCGCGCGCGGCGGCGACAGCGGCGTCCATGTCCGCCTCATCGGCTTCCGCAACGGCGCCGACCACGGCCTCGGTGTTCGGCGAGACCAGCTCGATGAACCGGCCGCTATGCGCATCGCGCCACTGCCCGCCAATCCACACCTGGCCGGGATGCTTCACATGCACGCCCTCGGGATTGAAACCTGCGTCAGCCATGTGCTCTCTCCTCAAAAGACCCGGACGCGGCGCCCACAGCGCCACTCTCATTTTCACGAAAAAGGCCGATCCTGGCGCACCAGTCCGGACTCGATGGGCGATGCTATGCCGCCGCCGCCGAACGGCGCAAGCGCAAACAGGCGCCCCGCCCCGAAATGTGACATTGTCAACGATCGCTCGCTGGCAGGCCAGCCGCCGCGCTTGACTTGGCGGGGACCGCGGGCCCAGACTGCCACC
>DASRXY010000196.1:0-2513 GCA_035654035.1 Sphingobium sp.
GCAATCAACGCCGGCGGCGGCGCGGGCGATATCCTCTGGGTGCCCGGCGGGCAGCGGGAAGGATGAGCGCTCGGCCATTTAGGCACTGATCCACTAAGGCCCTGAATGGCTCCATTGGGAATAGATAGATTAGATGGTTCAAGCGCAACGTACGCGGCGCTGACCGTCCAGCGTGAGGACCCGGTTATCGGCGGAAAGACGCAGGTTGCTGGTGCGCGACCATGTCTCGCCCTCGCCGGTATAGCGCGCGTCCACGCGGATCTCGCCGGGCGCGAGTTGGCGGATATCCGTTACTTTGCCTTCGCTTTCGTAGAAAACCAGGGCATCTTCCTTGACGGTGAGACGGCTGAGATCGCCAGGTTTGGCACAACTCGCCTGGGAGTTGGACCAGCGCCCCTGGAAGCCGGCGGGAATGATTCCCGCTGCGCCTTCCGTTCCGCCGCGCGAGACTGTCACCTCGCCCATCGGCTTGAGCGCTGAGGCGGTGATGAGCCAGGGCGGCTGGCCCGGCTCGCCGCGCTGGCCGGCGGGATTGCGCTCCAGCGTCATCGGCCCGTAGAGATTGAACGGCACGCCGCCCTCCCGCAGGCGACCATAGATCTGCACGGGCACGCGCGCGGCAGTCTCGCCCTGCGCTTCCGGCCGGCCGACGCGGACATGAATTTCCGAATATTTGCGCCAGGACTCGGCGAATTGTGCGGCGTTCATGCCACTGCGCCGGCCCTCCTCCGCCCAGAAGCGATAGGCATCGTCATAGCGCCCGTCCCCGAGTGCCAGGCCGAACAGCTCGACGGTGGCGCCGGAGGCCGCGACACTGGCCGGATCGCGCGCGGCGCTTTCGTCGAGCGGCCGGCGGTCGTCGGGCAGACCGCCCGGTTCACCGGGCGCGGGCGGGACCAGTTCGCCCGCCGGCGCATTGGCGGCGGCGCGCTCGTCGGCGGGGATGTCGGTGATGTTCCAGCCTTCGTCAGCCGCTCCGCTCTCGTTCTCCTGCGGCGCGCCCTTGCAGCCGGCGAGCAGGACCAGGCCAAGCAGCAAGCCGGTAGCGGCAGAGGTGGAGCGAGGCATGGCGATTTTCCTTCCATCCATGGACGGGGAGAACGAACATCGCGCCGGATCGGTTTCCCCTCCGATTTGATCCGCCCGCTGCCCATGCTATGGGCCGGGTTTCCACGCAAAAGCAGGACTCGATGCGATGAACGACATGAGCCAGACGCCCGACATGCTGATCGGCGCCATGGGCGCGCGCGCGCGCGCCGCCGCCGCGGTCATGGCGGGGGCTTCGAGCGAGAAGAAGGCGCAGGCGCTCGTCGCTGCCGCGCAGGCGCTGCGCGCCGCGACCCCGCGCATCATCGCAGCCAATGGCCTCGATATGGAGCGCGGCGCCGCCAACGGCCTTACCGCCGCCCTGCTGGACCGGCTGCGCCTGGACGAAGGGCGTATTGCCGGCATAGCCGACGCGGTGGAGCAGGTGGCGCGCCTTGCCGATCCGGTCGGGCAACTGGTCGACGAAAGTGTGCGACCTAATGGTCTCAAGCTCCAGCGCGTGCGCGTGCCGCTCGGCGTCATCGGCATCATCTACGAGAGCCGCCCCAATGTGACGGCCGACGCTGCCGCGCTTGGCCTGCGCTCGGGTAACGCAGTGATCCTGCGCGGCGGATCGGAGGCGGTGGAGAGCAACCGCGCCATCCATGCCGCGATGGTGGAGGGAATCGAGCAAGCCGGGCTGCCGGCCGATGCCGTTCAGCTCGTCCCCAGCACGGATCGCGCGCTGGTCGGCGCCATGTTGCGGGCCGTCGGCCTCATCGACATCATCGTGCCGCGCGGTGGCAAGTCGCTCGTGGCGCGCGTGCAGGACGAGGCGCGCGTGCCTGTGCTCGCGCATCTGGATGGCATCTGCCACACTTATGTCCACGCTGCCGCCGATCCGGCCATGGCGCGCGAGGTGGTGCTCAATGCCAAGATGCGCCGCACCGGCATTTGCGGGGCGATGGAGACGCTGCTGATCGACCAGGCCTATTCGCAGGCGGACGCGCTGGTCGCGGCGCTGCTGGACGCGGGCTGCGCGGTGCGTGGCGATGCGGCGGTGGCCGCACTGGACGGGCGCGTGGAGGCAGTCCAGCCCGCTGACTGGGACACCGAATATCTCGACAGCATCGTGTCGGCGCGCACGGTTGCGAGCGTGGACGAGGCACTGGCCCATATCGCCGCGCATGGCAGCCACCATACCGACGCGATCATTACCGAGGATGCCGCCACCGCCGAGCATTTCCTTGCGGCCTGCGACAGCGCCATCGTGATGTGGAACGCGTCCAGCCAGTTCGCCGATGGCGGTGAGTTCGGCCTGGGCGCCGAGATCGGCATTTCGACAGGGCGCATGCATGCGCGTGGGCCGGTCGCTCTGGAAGGCCTCACAACCTATAAATGGGTCGTGCGCGGGACTGGCCAGACGCGCCCGTGATGTGCAGCCTTGTCCTTGTGCGCCGGGCTGGACGCGGCGCGCTGCTCGCGGG
>DASRXY010000197.1:0-2518 GCA_035654035.1 Sphingobium sp.
CGACGTGTGCGGGACTGGCGGCGACGGGCATCATACGCTGAACGTTTCCACCGCCGTCAGCCTGGTGGTCGCCGCCTGCGAAGTGCCGGTCGCCAAACACGGCAATCGCGCCGCGTCCTCCAAGGCCGGTGCGGCGGACACGCTGGAGGCGCTGGGGCTCGATCTCGACGTGGCGGCGCAAACCGCGGAGCGCAGCCTCGCCGATCTCGGCATCTGCTTCCTCTTCGCGCAGAAGCATCATCCCTCGCTTGCCCGGTTGGGCCCACTGCGGCGCGCGCTGGGGCAGCGCACCATCTTCAACCTGATGGGCCCTCTCGCCAATCCGGCTGGCGTGCGGCGTCAGCTCATCGGCATCGCCCGGCCGGCCTATGTGCCCATCTATGCCCGCGCGCTCGCCGCGCTGGGAACCGATCATGCCATGGTCATCTCCGGCGACGAGGGCCTGGACGAGCTGAGCCTGGCCGGCGGCAACGACGTGGCCGAGGTGCGCGACGGCGAGACCATCGCCATGCGCCGCCTCACTGCCGCCGATGCCGGCCTGCCGACCCATCCGGTCGAGGCGATCAAGGGGGGTGATCCGGCCCACAATGCCACACGGCTGCGTGCGCTGCTTGAAGGCGAACAGGGGCCCTATCGTGATGCCGTGCTGTTCAACGCCGCCGCGGCGCTGATGGTGGCGGGTGCGGCGCAGACCATGGCCGAGGGTGTGGAGGAAGCCGCCGAAGCCATCGACAAGGGGCTCGCCAACGCGCTGCTCAACTGCTGGATCGCCTACCGATGACCGGAAAGACCATGGCCAACAAGCTCGACGAGATCTGCGCGACCAAGCGCGAGGAAGTGGCCGCGCGCAAGGCAGCGACCAGCCTGGCCGCGCTTCAGGAGCGCGCCGCTGCGCAGACGCCGCCGCGCGGGTTCCGCCGGGCGCTGGACGCCAAGGTGGCGGCCGGCAGCTATGGCCTCATCGCGGAAATCAAGAAAGCCTCGCCCTCCAAGGGCCTGATCCGGGCCGATTTCGATCCGCCAGCCCATGCCCGCGCTTACGAGGCTGGCGGCGCGGCCTGCCTCTCGGTGCTGACCGACGCGCCCTATTTCCAGGGGCACGAGGATTATCTTGTGGCCGCCCGTGCGGCCGTCTCGTTGCCGGTAATCCGCAAGGATTTCATGGTCGATCCCTGGCAGGTGCTGGAGAGCCGGGCCATCGGCGCGGACGCCATTCTCATCATCGTCGCTGCGCTCTCGGACCAGCAGATGCAGGAGATCGAGGAGGTTGCGCTTGGCCTCGGCATGGATGCGCTGGTGGAAGTGCACGATGCTGACGAGTTGGAACGCGCGCTGGCGCTCAAATCGCGCCTCATCGGTGTCAATAACCGTAATCTCAAGGACTTCACGGTCGATTTTGCGCGAACCTACGAGCTTGTGGGCAGCGCGCCGCATGGGTGCACTTTCGTCGCGGAATCTGGGCTGGGCTCGCGCGCGGACCTCGATGCGATGGCGGCGCATGGCGTGCAGTGCTTCCTGATCGGCGAATCGCTGATGCGGCAAGCCGATGTGGAGGCGGCAACACGCGCGCTGACCGGCGCATGAGCGGCCTCAGCCACACCGACGAGAGCGGCGCGGCGCGCATGGTGGACGTGACCGCCAAGACGGAGACGGCGCGCGTCGCCACCGCCACCGGCCACATCGCCATGAACGCCGCCGCGCGTACCGCCATCGCGGACGGCACTGCGGCCAAGGGCGACGTGTTCGCCGCCGCGCGCATTGCCGGCATCATGGCCGCCAAGAAGACGAGCGACCTCATCCCGCTCTGCCACCCGTTGCCGATCACCGGCGTGACGCTGGACCTGGCACTGGATGAGACGGGCGCTCGGGCCAGCGCGACGGTTAAGACCAGCGGAAAGACGGGCGTGGAGATGGAAGCGCTGACCGCCGTCTCAGTGGCACTGCTGACGCTCTACGACATGCTCAAGGCCGTCGACAAGCATATGGAAATCGGCGCCATCCATGTCACGGCTAAGGCCGGCGGCAAGTCGGGCGACTGGACGGCCTGAGCCATGCTGGCGCCGAACAGCCGAGCGGAGGTGGGTGGATGAGCCTGCTCCCTGTTATCGAGGCGCAGGCGCGGCTGCTAGCGCTCGCCACGCCCCTGCCGGTCGAGACGGTGCCGCTCCATGCCGCCACCGGGCGCTGGCTCGCCGAGCCACTCACGGCGCAGCGTACCCAGCCCTGGACCGCGCTCTCTGCCATGGACGGCTATGCGGTGCGCTGGGCCGACATGCCCGGTCCGTGGCGTCTTGCCGGGGCCGTTCAGGCCGGCGCGCTGCCGCCCGAAACGCCGCTCGAACCCGGCACGGCGCTGCGCATCTTCACTGGCGCGCCGATGCCGGCGGGGGCCGATACGGTGGTGCTGCAGGAGGATGTGACCGCGCAGGACGGTCTCGTGCGCCTCACCGGCGACGGGCCTGGCGCGGCCGGCCGACATGTGCGCGCGCAGGGCAGCGATTTCGCGGCCGGCCAGATA
>DASRXY010000198.1:0-2502 GCA_035654035.1 Sphingobium sp.
CCGCCTCCGCGCAGCTTGACATCGCCCGCAGCGCCCAGGACGCCGCGCAACAGGCGGCAGCGCTGAGCGCGGCGGAGCGGCTGATCGTCGCACATGGCGGTTTCATTCCGCTGGGCCTGCCGATCCGCTGGTCGCTGGCGAGCAGCCGTCTCACCGCCTTCATGCCCTCCCCCCGCGCCCTCCACCCATTGAACAGCCTGCTGCGAACCACCAACTAGGCGGCGCGGTCGCATCGGATGCGCAGCCAGCGGTCCAAACCGGGCCGCCTCGAGATTGTTCGCCGGATGAATATATCTGGCTCGAAGTCACGCTAGGGAGATTTGCCAACCTCATGCCCAATCGCCGTCCCCGGCCCGAGATTTTCATGGCCCAGCTCGACCAGATTCCCGGCATGGGGCGCGATCCGCGCTCGATCCGACAGCGGGTGGAGCTGATGGAGCAGCTTCTGGAGCGCGCCTTCGTCCTGCCCGGCACGCGCCACCGCATCGGGCTCGACGCGGTCGTCGGCATCATTCCGGTGCTGGGCGATCTCCTCACCGCCGCGATGGGGATGTGGATTGTGTGGGAAGCGCGCAATCTGGGCATGTCACGCTGGCAGATCGCGCGCATGTCCGCCAATGTCGGTATCGATACGGCACTGGGCGCGGTGCCGCTGGTCGGCGACCTGTTCGACCTCGCCTTCCGTTCCAACACGCGCAATCTGCGGATCATCCGCAGGCATCTGGACCGCCACCACCCCGAGACGGGAGTCATCGACCTTTAGGCTCAGGAGTGGGATTACCGCCTCGGCGGGAGAGTCCTGCTTTCGCGGGACGGGCGGATGAAAGGGTTATTATCCCGACATCAATGGCCCGAAACTAGCCGGCGCAGGGCGAACAGACAGATTCTGCACGAAGCGCGTGCCGGCGAATGCAGTGCTGTCGGCACATTTTACAGGCGTACACCTGTTAAGACACGCTTCACCACCGTAGCGCGCGGGAATACGGGCTTGCCGAAAGCTGGCACGGCGATTGCGACGCTGGCCGTACACCCGATAGGGGGATGTGGCTCCGGTCTCCCGGCCGCATCCCCCGCTAGGGTTTTCGACAATGCGAGAAGCAACAATGCGCGTCGGTACAGGCGATGGCGCCGACACCAGCGCTTGCAGCGCATCTTCCTGGCATGATCCGCACGCGCTGCGCCATGCCCTCATGGGGGATCAGGCCGCCTCGCCTGCTGGGATTGCGATCAGAAGGCGGCGGCCGCAGCGGGCCGCCACAGGCTCAGGCGCTGGCCTTGGCGACGCCCTGGTCGGTCATGAGCTGTTGCAGCTCGCCGGCCTCGAACATTTCCATCATGATGTCCGAACCACCGACGAACTCGCCCTTCACATAAAGCTGGGGGATAGTCGGCCAGTCGGAATAGCTCTTGATGCCCTGGCGGATCTCCTGATCCTGGAGCACGTCCACGCCCTCGAACGCCACACCGAGCCGATCGAGAATAGCGCAGGCGCGATGGGAAAAGCCGCATTGCGGGAAGAGCGGCGTGCCCTTCATGAACAGCACGACATCGGCGCTCTTCACGATGTCGGAAATGCGGGCGTGGACGGGATCGGTCATCGGGCGAACTCCTGGGCTGCGGACCGGCCTCCCTTGGCCGCCCCGCACATGACTATCAGTTGGGGACGGCAGTGGTCAGTTGCAAGGCATGGAGCAGGCCGCCCATGCGCTCGCCAAGGGCCGCATAGACGGCGCGCTGCTGAGCGAGCCGGCTCATGCCGCGAAAGCTCTCGGCCGTGACGCGCGCGGCATAATGGTCGCCGTCGCCGGCCAGATCGGTGATCTCCACGGTCGCATCGGGAATGGCGGCGCGAATCAGCGCGGCGATCTCATCGGCCTGCATTGCCATGGCGCGGCCCTCAGTTGTCTTCCTGCATGAACTGGCGGCGGGCCTCGGCGGCCTTCTCGGCCAGAGCGGCGCGCACCCGCGCCTCGTCCATGTCTACGTCGGCCGAGACGAGATCGCCCAGCACCTTGCGGATCACATCCTCGTCGCCCGCTTCCTCGAAGTCGGCCTGCACCACGGCCTTGGCATAGGCGTCGCTTTCCGCGGGAGTGAGGCCCATGAGGCCGGCCGCCCATTCGCCGAGCAGGCGGTTGCGCCGCGCCGTCACCCGGAAGGCAAGCTCCTCATCCCGCGCGAACTTGGCTTCAAAAGCGTTCTTGCGATCGTCAAAAGTCGTCATTGGCCAGAGCCCCTACAAACAAAAAGCGGTTCAAGTCCCTTGCTACTTAGGAAGAGCGCGCGACCAAGGCAATGCGGCTTCATCCCCGCGCTCCCGCGCGTGCGGTCAGGCCGCCTTCGGCACCAGCCAGGGCCGCCGCTGCGCGTCCTTCGCTTCGAAGGCGCCGATCGCGTCGCGCCGGGCCATCGTGAGGCCGATCTCGTCCAGCCCGCCCAGCAGGCACTGCTTGCGGAAGGGATCGATCTCGAAGGTGAAGCGGTCCTGATAGGGCGTCGTCA
>DASRXY010000199.1:0-14192 GCA_035654035.1 Sphingobium sp.
TCGGGCTCACTGTCGCGGCGGGTGTCGCGCTTGCCAGCATCATGCCGCTCTTCGGGCGCAGCCTGCGCCGTACGCCGCTGTTCACCTGGGGCATGGTCATCGCGCATCTGGGCTGTGCGGTCAGCATCGCCGGCATGGCGAGCGACACCGCCTTCGGCACCGAGCGGCTGGTGGCCGCGCGGCCGGGCGATCGCGTGGAGATTTCCGGCTGGACGGTCGAATTCCGCGACGTCACGCCGCTCGCCGGGCCCAACTGGACGGCGATGGACGCCACAATGGCGGTGAGCCGCGGCGGCCGCGCGCCCGCGCTCATGCATCCGCAGGCGCGCTTCTTCCCCAATCCGCCGACGCCGACCACCGAATCGGCGCAGTTCACCACCTGGAACGGGCAGCTCTACCTCGTGCTGGGCGAGCAGCTCGAGGATGGGCGCTGGCAACTGCGCATCTGGTGGAAGCCGTTCGTCACCTTCATCTGGCTGGGCGGCGGCCTCATTGCACTGGGCGGCCTGCTGGCGCTGATCGGCCGCGTCGGACGCAGCTGGCTGCGCGGGCGCGCGCGGAGGGCCGTGGCGGCATGAAACGCAAATGGCTCCTCTGGCTGCCGCTCGCGGCCTATGTCATCTTCCTCGGCATCGCCTCGCTCGGGCTCAACAAGCCCGAGCAGCAGGTCATCGAATCGCGGATGATCGGCAAGCCCATGCCGGGGCTGGCATTGCCGGCCGCGTCCTCCACCAATCCGCCGCTCTCCACCGGTGAGCTGGCGGACGGCAAGGTCCGCCTCGTCAACATCTTCGCGAGCTGGTGCGTTCCCTGCGTGGCCGAATCGGCGCAGCTCGTCGCGCTCCAGCAGCGCGGCGTACGCATCGAGGGTGTCGCCATTCGCGACGCGCGGGCCGACGTGGACCGCTTTCTGGAGCGGCACGGCAATCCCTATGACCGCATCGGCCTCGATGCACGCTCGACCCTGCAATTTCACATGGGCTCCTCGGGCGTGCCCGAGACCTTCATCGTCGATGGCAAGGGCGTGATCCGCTACCAGCATGTGGGCCCGATCATGCCGCAGGATATGGACACCATCCTGAGCAAGCTGCGGGAGGCGGAAGGATGAGCGGCCGGGCATCCATGGTCCTGGCGGCTCTGCTGGCGCTTGGCACGGCACCGGGTCTGCTGGCGCAGAGCGCGCTGCCGCCGGCGCCTTATGCCGACACGCAGCTCGCCGACCCCGCCAAGGAAGCGCAGGCCAAGGCGCTGATGGAAACGATCCGCTGCCTCACCTGTCAGGGCCAGTCGATCGCGGACAGCAATGCCAGCATGGCGTCGGACATGCGCTCGGAGATCCGCGAGCGCATCGCGCGCGGCGAGACGCCCGAGCATATCCGCGCCTGGCTGATCGAACGCTATGGCGACTGGATCAGCTACAAGCCCACCGCCGATCCGATTCTGTGGCCGCTCTGGGCGGCGCCGCTGCTGCTGCTCGGCGTGGGCGGCGTCATCGTCGCCGGGCGGCTCAAGCGCCGTAGCGGGAAGGGGAGCAGGCCATGACCGGGCTTCTGATCGCTGTTGGGCTGGGCCTGCTCGTGGGCATCGGCATCATGCTGGGCGCGCGCCTGCCGATACGGGACATGGCGGCGCCGGCCGCCGCGCTGCTGCTCGGCCTCGCCGGCTATGCGTGGCTCGGCCATCCGGGCCTCCCGGGGCACAGCGTACAGGCCAAGGCGTCGGTCACGTTCGACGAGCGCCTCGCCGAGAAGCGCCGGTCGATCGGCGAGCGGGTCGGCCCCGCCGCCAAGTGGCTGGTCATGTCGGACGGCCTCGCGCGGCAGGGTAACACGCAGGATGCCGCCAATGTGCTGCTGAGCGGGCTGCGGGAGCTTCCCGACGATCCCAATCTGTGGGTGGGCCTGGGCAATGCACTGCTCGCCCATGCCGGCGGCACGCTCTCGCCCAGCGCTGACTTTGCCTATCGTCGCGCGCTGGCGCTGGAGCCAGAGGGCATTTCGCCCAATTATTTCTATGGCCTCGCGCTGGCACAGTCCGGCGACTTCGAGCAGGCCGTGCCGATCTGGACCGCGCTGGCCGGGCGCTTGCCCGCGCAGGCCGATCTGCGCGCCGAGCTGGAGCGCAATCTTGCGCTTCTCGACCGGATGATCGCAGCGCGCGAGGCGGCCAAAGCGGGAGCGCAGCCGGCTCCGTAACGGGGTTGGTGAAGGCCGTGCGCGCAGCCGGTGAACATGATTGCACCTGCAAGGGTGAAGTGTTAGGGCGCGCCGCGTTCCATGGCCCGGCCGCGCGCCAGCGCGGGCTCGGGCGATGACAGGGGTGTGGGCGTCCAGGTGACTGCTGCCGATCATCAAGCGACCGACGCCCCCGCCGCGCCCGCTCTGCCGGGCGAGGAGGGGCCGCGTCCCGAGGGCGTCCTCAAGCTGGCCATGGGCGCTATCGGCATCGTCTTCGGCGATATCGGCACCAGCCCGCTCTACGCCTTCCGCGAGGCCTTCGCGGGCCATCATATCCTGCCGCTCGATACGCCGCACATCATGGGCTCGATCAGCCTCATGTTCTGGTCGATGATGCTGGTGGTGACGCTCAAATATGTCACCATCATCATGAAGGCGGACAACAAGGGCGAAGGCGGTTCGCTGGCGCTGCTGGCGCTCATCAGCCGCTCGGTCCCCTCGCAGCGCTGGTCGGCCGGCATCGTGCTTCTGGGCGTGTTCGCCACCGCACTCTTCTATGGCGACAGCATGATTACGCCGGCCGTCTCGGTGCTCTCGGCGGTCGAGGGCCTGGCGGTGGTCAATCCCGCCTTTGGCCAGCTTGTCGTGCCGCTGGCGCTGGCGCTGCTGATCTTCCTCTTCTCTATCCAGCGCGGCGGCACCAGCAAGGTGGCGCGCTGGTTCGGCCCCGTCATGGTGTTCTATTTTCTGTGCATCAGCGTGCTGGGGCTTGCCAGTATTGCGCAGACGCCCGCCATCATCGCCGCGCTCAATCCCTGGCACGCGCTCAACTTCTTCCTGCTCACGCCCCTCCAGGCCTTCCTTGCGCTAGGCGCAGTGGTCCTCGCTGTAACGGGCGCGGAGGCGCTCTATGCGGACATGGGCCATTTCGGCCGCAATCCCATCCGTTTTTCGTGGCTGTGGTTCGTGCTGCCGGCGCTCATCATCAACTATATGGGGCAGGGCGCGCTACTGATGCGCGAGGGACTGCCGGCGCTGGAGAGCCCCTTCTTCAATCTCGCGCCGGACTGGTTCCGCCTGCCGCTGGTGATCGTGGCCACCATGGCGGCGATCATCGCCAGCCAGGCGGTTATCTCGGGCGCCTTCTCCGTGACGCAGCAGGCGATCCAGCTCGGCTTCATGCCGCGCCTGCGCATCGCCCACACCAGTGCCTCGACCGCGGGGCAGATCTATATCCCGCTCATCAACTGGGGGCTGCTGGTGATGGTCATCCTGCTGGTGCTGACCTTCCAGACCTCGTCCAACCTCACCGCTGCATATGGCATCGCCGTCACGGGCGCGATGTTCATCGACAACGTGCTGCTCACAGTGGTGCTCTTCAAGCTGTGGAAGTGGAAGCCCTGGCTTTCACTGCCGCTGCTCGGCGTCTTCTATCTGGTGGACGGCGCCTATTTCGCCGCCAACCTGACCAAGATCCCCGATGGCGGCTGGTTCCCGCTGCTCATCGGTTTCGTCATCTTCACGCTGCTCACCACCTGGGCGAAGGGGCGCAGCCTGATGATGGCGCGACTGCGCGAATCGGCCATGCCCATTCCCGTCTTCGTCGCCTCGGCCGCGAACAGTGCCGTGCGCGTGCCGGGAACGGCGGTGTTCATGACCTCATCGCCGGACGGCGTGCCCCACGCGCTGCTGCACAATCTCAAGCACAACAAAGTGCTGCACGAGCGCGTGGTGCTGCTGACCGTGCGGATCCGGGATATTCCCACTGTCGATCCGGCCAAGCGCTGCGACGTGGATGATCTGGGCCGCGGCTTTTACCGGCTGGTGCTGAACTATGGCTTCATGGAAGAGGCGGACGTGCCCGCCGCGCTTGCCCGGGTGCAGGGCTGCGGCCAGAATTTCAAGATGATGGAGACCAGCTTCTTCCTTGCCCGCCAGACGCTGCTGCCCTCGGCGCGGCCGGCCATGCACATCTGGCGCGAGAAGCTCTTTGCCTGGATGCTGCGCAATGCGGAAAGCGCGATGGAGTTTTTCCGCTTGCCCACCAATCGCGTCGTGGAGTTAGGTAGCCAGGTCGAAATATAGACAGGCGGAAGAGGGGGGATTGCGCCGGTATGGCACTCGCGGACCGGCTCGATCAGCGACCCCTCGGCGCGACGCAGATTCGCATTGTCCTCCTGATGCAGTTGCTCCTGATGGTGGAGGGCCTTGATCTCCAGCTTCTCGGCCTGCTTGCGCCCGTCATCCTTGAGGAATGGGGCGTGGCGCGCGCGGCTTTCGGCCCCGCCATGGCAGCGGCGCTGGTTGGTCTTGCGCTCGGCGCCGGCATTGGCGGGCCCTTGGGCGACCGCTTCGGCCGCAAGCGCGTGCTCATGGTCTCGGCGCTGATCTTCGCGCTCGGCACGGCGGCGGCCGGCTTCACGGACAATGTGGTGGAGATGACGCTGGTGCGCTTCGCCAGCGGCATGGGCTTCGGTGCGGCCACGCCTGTCTCCCTCGCGCTGGTGACCGAGTGGCTGCCGCGGCGCATCCAGCCCTCGGCCATCGCCTTCATGGCGGTGGGAACGCCGTTCGGCGGCATGGTCGGCTCGCTGGCGCTGATCTCGCTCATTCCGGTGCTGGGCTGGCGCGGCTGCTTCATCGCCTGTGGGGCGCTTACGCTGTTCCTCGCGCTGCTGGTCTATCTCTTCCTGCCCGATTCGCCCGCGCATCTTGCCGCGAGAGGGCGGATCGGCGAGGCGTTGCGGCTGGTGCGGCACCATCTGGATCCCATGCTGAGCGAGGCCGACCTCGCGCCGGCGGCGGTGCCCGCTGGCAGGGCTCCCGCTGGCCCCGAGCAGAGCGCGTTCGACCGGACCTTCTGGCGCCTCAACCTGGGTGGCTGGCTGCTCTTCTTCGCTGCGCAGTTCATCGCTTACAGCCTCATCTCCTGGGCCACGACCATGCTCACCATGGCGCATTTCCCCATCGAACAGGCGCTTCAGGGCGCCTTTGCCTTCAATGTCTGTGCCGTCACCGCCACGCTGATCGCCGGCCCGCTGATCTCCTGCTTCGGGTCGCGCCGGGTCTTGCTGACCGCCAGCGTGCTGACGCTCCTCAGTCTGCTGGTGCTGCTTGCCGCGCTGACCGATGCGGATGGCGTGCCCAGCGCCGCCGCCTATTGGATCATCATTCTCGCCATTGCCGGCGTGGGCATCTTCGTCAGTACCTGCATCGCCGCGGGCTATGCCGTCATTACGCTCGGCTATCCCGAGGCGGTGCGATCCACCGGCATTGGCGTCGCGCTGATGATCGGGCGCATGGGCGGCGTGCTCACCGGCTTGTTCGGCGGCTGGCTGCTGAGCGTGGCGGGCGACCGCAGCGCGCCGCTGATCGTGACGCTGATCGGGCTCACCGGCGTCATCTTCGCCGGCGCGCTGATCGTCAATCGTCACATCATGGCGCGCGGCCGCGCCGCCTGATAGGGGCAGGCCATGGCCAATCTCTACGAGACACTCGCTGCCCGCTTCCCCGCTGACCGGACGCGGCCCTTCGCTTGTCTGCCGGACGGGCGGGTACTGGATTATGCGGGCGTCGAGCGGGCGTCGGCCCGTTATGCCGCGCTGCTGGCGCGTCTGGAGGTCGGCGTAGGCGATCGGGTGGCGGTGCAGACGGGCAAGAGCATCGACATGCTGATGCTCTATCTCGGCTGCCTGCGAGTGGGCGCCGTTTTCCTGCCGCTCAATCCGGCTTATCCGGCCGGCGAACTAGCGTATTTCCTGGATGATGCGCAGCCCGCGCTCTTCGTCTGCGATCCCGCGAGGGAGGCGGAGGCGCGGGCGCTTGCTGCCGGTCAGCCGGGCCTGCGGGTGGAGACCCTGGGCGAGGCGGGGGAGGGCACGCTGCCGGCCATGGCTGCTGCCATGCCGGATGCCTTCGCGACCGTGCCGCGTGCCGACGATGATCTTGCGGCCATCCTTTATACGTCCGGCACCACCGGCCGCTCCAAGGGCGCCATGCTGAGCCATGGCAATCTCGCCTCCAACGCGCTCACCTTGGTCGCCCAATGGCGCTTTACGGGCGACGACGTGCTGCTGCACATGCTGCCGATCTTCCACACCCATGGCCTGTTCGTCGCCACCAATGTGACGCTGGCCGCCGGCGCATCGCTGCTGTTCGAGCCGCGCTTCGACGCCGCGCGGGCGATGGCGCTGCTGCCGCGCGCCACAGTGATGATGGGCGTGCCGACCTTTTACATCCGCCTGCTCGGCGAACCCGGATTCGGCCGCGATCTGGTCGGTGAGATGCGGCTGTTCATTTCCGGCTCGGCGCCGCTGTCGGCCGAAATCCATCGCGAGTTCGCGCAGCGCACCGGCCATGCCATTCTCGAACGCTACGGCATGACCGAGACGAACATGAACACCTCCAACCCCTATGAGGGCGACCGGCGTGCGGGCACGGTGGGCCTGCCGCTCCCGGGCGTCTCCATCCGCATCGCCGATCCGGAGACGGGCACGCCGCTTGCCACCGGCGAAGTGGGCGTCATCGAGATTGCCGGGCCCAATGTCTTTCAGGGCTATTGGAACATGCCGGAGAAGACAGCGGAGGAGTTCCGCGACGGCTTTTTCATCTCCGGCGACCTCGGCTTCATCGATGCGCAGGGCTATGTGTCCATCGTCGGCCGCGCCAAGGACCTCATCATCGCGGGCGGCTACAACATCTATCCGGCCGAAGTGGAGGCTGCGCTCGACGAACTGCCGCAGGTGCGGGAATCCGCCGTGATCGGCGCGCCCCACCCCGATCTGGGGGAGGGCGTCGTCGCCGTGGTCGTGCCGCGCGAGCCGGACTATGGCGACGCCGAGGCGCTGATCGCCGCGCTCGCCGGGCGCCTCGCGCGCTACAAGCAGCCGCGCCGGCTCTACCTCGTGCCCGAGCTGCCCAAGAACAGCATGGGCAAGGTGCAGAAGACGCTGCTGCGCGAGCGCTTCAAGAGCGCATTCGGCTAGCGGTGTGCCCGGGGGGCGGCATCGCTGCCCCAGCGTGGGAAAACGGGGCTCATGCGCCCGTGCGAGCGGGATTGCCCTTTGCCGCCTCATGCACTATGCCGCGCCGACCGGCGACCGATGCGGGCGTGGCGGAACTGGTAGACGCGCCAGATTTAGGTTCTGGTATCGAAAGATGTGGGGGTTCGAGTCCCTTCGCCCGCACCAGTTCGCGGCGTCTCGCCCCTCGGTCGGACCCAAGAGATTTCAGCCATATGTGGCCAGATTTTTGGAAGGCTTGAGTGAAGATATGCAGATTGTCGAGACGTTGAACGAGGGGCTCAAGCGCGCCTACACCCTGACCGTCACCGCCAAGGACATCGACGCGCGCGTCGAGGCCGAGCTCAAGACGATCGCGCCGCAGGTGCGCATGCCCGGCTTCCGCCCCGGCAAGGTGCCGGCGAATCTGGTCCGCAAGATGCACGGCGCTGCCCTGCAGCAGGAGGCGCTGGACAAGTCCGTGCGCGACGGCGTCGAGAAGATCATCGCGGACAACAGCCTGCGCCCGGCCATGCAGCCGTCGGTCGAGCTGGTGGAGGCGTTCGCCGAGGGCAAGGACACGCAGGTGAAGGTTGCGCTCGAAGTGCTGCCCGTGGTGCCCACGCCCAGCATCGAGGGGATCAAGCTGGAGCGCCTGACGGTCGAGGTGAGCGACGCGCAGGTGGACGAGGCGGTTGAGCGTCTCGCTGCGCAGAGCCAGCGCTTCGCCGACGCCCCCAAGAGCCACAAGGCCGGCTCGGGCGATCAGGTGGTGATGGATTTCGTCGGCAAGGTCGACGGCGTCGCCTTCGACGGCGGCACCGGCAGCGGCATGGCCGTGGTGATCGGCTCGGGCAATCTTATCCCCGGCTTCGAGGATCAGCTCGTCGGCGTGAAAGCGGGCGAGGAGAAGACGATCAACGTCACGTTCCCCAAGGATTATCAGGCCAAGAACCTGGCCGGCAAGGCCGCGACCTTCGATCTTACCATCACGGCCGTGAAGAAGCCCAGCGAGGGCCCGGTGGACGATGAGTTCGCCAAGCAGCTCGGCCTCGAAAGCCTGGAGAAGCTGCGCGAGCTGCTCAAGGGCAATATCGAACAGGAGCATAACGGCCTCACGCGCACGTTCATGAAGCGCCAGCTTCTCGATCAGCTTGCCGCCGGCCATGATTTCGACGTGCCGCCTAGCATGGTCGAGGCCGAGTTCGAGCAGATCTGGGCGCAGCTCGAGCATGAAGCCAGCCACGAGGAAGACCCCGAGGCGGCGCGCGCCGAGATGGAGAACGACCGCGAGGATTATCGTAAGATCGCCGAGCGTCGCGTGCGCCTCGGCCTGCTGCTCTCCGAGATCGGCCAGGCCAATGGTGTGGAAGTCTCCCAGCAGGAAATGAACCGCCTGATCGCTCAGGCCGCGCAGCAATATGCGCCGCAGGACCGCCAGCGCTTCGTCGAATATATCCAGCAGGAACCGCTCGCCGCCGCTCAGCTTCGTGCGCCGCTCTATGAGGACAAGGTCGTCGACTATCTCTTCGAGAAGGCCGAGATCAGCGAGCGTGCCGTGAGCCGCGAGGATCTGGAAGCCGCGATCGAAAGCGAAGAGGGCGCGCTGCACGTCCACGGCCCGGGCTGCGGCCATGACCACGATCACGACGCCAAGCCCGCCAAGAAGGCCGCGGCCAAGAAGGCGCCGGCCAAGGCGGCGAAGGCCGAGGCTGAGACGAACGACGAGAAGCCGGCTCCGGCCAAGAAGCCCGCTGCCAAGAAGGCCGCCAAGGCCGCTGACGAGGCGCCCGCCGCTGAGGCGCCTGCCAAGGCCCCGGCGAAGAAAGCCGCCGCCAAGAAGCCGGCCGCCAAGAAGGACTGACGCGAGCGGACATGGCGATGTCGCAGCCTTCCGACCGGCGAGGCTGGCCGGAGCAGCTCCGCATCGCCGTGCTGCTGCCCTGCTATAATGAAGCGGCGGCGATCGGGCAGACGGTTCGCGATTTCGCGACCGCGCTGCCCGGCGCCGCCATTCACGTCTTCGACAACAACAGCACGGACGAGAGCGTGGCGGTCGCCAAGGCTGCCGGCGCCGTCGTGCGCTGCGTGCGCCAGCAGGGCAAGGGGCATGTGGTGCGCCGCATGTTCGCGGACGTGGAGGCGGACATTTATGTGATGGCCGATGGCGACGCGACCTATGAGGCCGCCGCGGCGCCCGCGCTGATCTCGGCCATGCTGGCGGACAATCTCGACATGGTCGTGGGCGCGCGCCGCTCCGAGGTCGAGGCCGCCTATCGCCGGGGCCACCAGCTCGGCAACCGGCTGATGACCGGGCTGCTGCGCGAATTGTTCGGCCGCAGCTTTACCGACATTCTCTCGGGCTATCGCGTCTTCTCGCGCCGGTTCGTCAAAAGCTTCCCGGCGCTCTCGTCCGGGTTCGAGATCGAGACGGAAATGTCGGTCCATGCGCTGGAGCTACGCATGCCCGTCGCCGAGATCGTCACGGCCTATGCCGCGCGGCTGGAGGGCTCGCACTCCAAGCTTTCCACCTATCGCGACGGCTGGCGCATCCTGCGCACCATGATCCAGCTCTACCGCACCGAGCGCCCGCTCTGGTTCTATGGCCTCATCGGCCTGTTCGCGGCGCTCATTGGCGTGGTGCTGGGCATTCCCGTGGTGCTGACCTGGCTGGAGACAGGGCTGGTGCCGCGCTTTCCCACGGTGATCGCCATTGTGGGCCTGGGGATTTTTGCCTCGCTGAGTTGCATGACCGGCCTCATCCTCGACACGGTGACGCGCGGGCGGCAGGAAATGCGGCGGCTGGCCTATCTGGCACAGCCCGCGCCGCTCGCGTTGGCGGAGCGTCGAACGGTCTGACGCGCAAAGGGGTTAAGGCCCTTGAAGGCTTCGTCAAGACATCCGATGTAGGCGCTACCTGAGAACCAACAATCGAAAGATGTCCATGACCACGAGTTTTCCCGATCCGCTTTCCGCGCTGGTTCCCATCGTTATCGAGCAGTCCAACCGGGGCGAGCGCAGCTTCGACATCTATTCGCGCCTTCTGCGCGAGCGGATCATCTTCGTGACCGGCCAGGTCGAGGATCACATGGCTTCGCTCATCGTGGCGCAGCTCCTGTTCCTCGAATCGGAGAATCCGAAGAAGGACATCTGGATGTACGTCAACTCGCCGGGCGGCGTGGTGACGAGCGGCATGGCGATCCACGACACCATGCAGTATATTCGTCCGCGCGTCGGCACGGTCTGCATCGGCCAGGCGGCGTCCATGGGCAGCTTCCTGCTCGCCTCGGGTGAACCGGGCATGCGCTATGCGATGAGCAATTCGCGGATCATGATCCACCAGCCTTCGGGCGGGGCGCAGGGCATGGCCTCCGACATCGAGATACAGGCCAAGGAAATCCTGCGGATTCGCCGCCGCCTCAATGATCTCTACGTCAAATATACCGGGCAGCCGCTCGACAAGATCGAGGCTGCCATGGACCGCGACACCTTCCTGGAGGCGGATGAGGCCAAGGCCTTCGGGCTGGTGGACGAGGTCTACGAGAAACGGCCAACGGCACCCGAGAGCAGCGAGGGCTGAGATGAAGAAGGGCGGTCAGGCGTTGTTCACGGCGGACCGTCCATTATTCGGCACTTGTGATTGGGCGGTTTCGCGGGCTAGGATGGCACCGGCCAGCAAGGCCCGGCCCCGTTTCGGCGGCTGGGCGAAGAAAGGCATTGAATGACTAAACTCACCGGATCGGACTCCAAGAGCACGCTCTACTGCTCGTTCTGCGGCAAGTCGCAGCATGAGGTGCGCAAGCTCATTGCCGGGCCGACCGTCTTCATCTGCGACGAATGCGTCGAGCTGTGCAACGACATCATCCGCGAGGAGACCAAGGGCGGTCTCGTCGGCCGGAAGGATGGCGCCAACCCGACGCCGCAGCAGATCTGCGACGTGCTCAACGATTATGTGATCGGCCAGGACCGCGCCAAGCGCGTGCTCTCCGTGGCGGTGCACAATCACTACAAGCGGCTCGACCATGGCGCCAAGACCGGCGATGTGGAGCTGGCTAAGTCCAACATCCTGCTGATCGGCCCGACCGGTTGCGGCAAGACGCTGCTCGCGCAGACGCTCGCCAAGACCTTCGACGTGCCGTTCACCATGGCGGACGCGACCACGCTGACCGAGGCGGGTTATGTCGGCGAGGATGTGGAGAACATCATCCTCAAGCTGCTTCAGGCCAGCGACTATAATGTCGAGAAGGCGCAGCGCGGTATCGTCTATATCGACGAGATCGACAAGATCAGCCGCAAGGCCGAGAATCCCTCGATCACGCGCGATGTCTCGGGCGAGGGCGTGCAGCAGGCGCTCCTGAAGCTCATGGAGGGCACCACGGCCTCCGTGCCGCCGCAGGGCGGGCGCAAGCATCCGCAGCAGGAGTTCCTGCAGGTGGACACGACCAACATCCTGTTCATCTGCGGCGGCGCCTTCGCCGGGCTGGAGAAGATCATCGGCGATCGCCTGGAGGGCAAGTCCATTGGCTTCGGCGCGCATGTCGCCGCGCCGGAGGAGCGCCGCACGGGCGAGCTGCTCAAGCAGAGCGAGCCGGAGGACCTGCTCAAATTCGGCCTCATTCCCGAGTTCGTCGGCCGCCTGCCGGTCATCGCGACGCTGGAAGACCTCGACATCAAGGCGCTGGTGCAGATCCTCACCGAGCCCAAGAACGCGCTGGTCAAGCAGTATCGCAAGCTGTTCGAGCTGGAGAATGTGGAGCTGAGCTTCACCGACGAGGCCCTGACTGCGATCGCCCAGCGCGCCATCGAGCGCAAGACTGGCGCGCGCGGCCTGCGCTCGATCATCGAGGCGATCCTGCTCGACACCATGTTCGACCTGCCGACCATGGAGGGCGTCTCCGAAGTGGTGGTCGACAAGGATGTGGTGGAAGGTCGCAAGGAGCCCGTCCGCGTCTTTGCCGAAACCAAGCGCAAGGCGGGCGACGCGGCCTGATCGCGCCGCAGCGTCAAGGGAAGAGGCCGGCCGTTGCGCCGGCCTTTTTCGGTTGAGGCGTGAGGAGCGCGAAGAGACGCGGTGGATGTGCGGGCGCGGTACTGGACCTTGCGCTGGCCGCTAGGATGGCTGCCGTGCCATCCGCAGCATGGCGTGATGCCGAGCGCTCGGACCGGCTTGTGCAATCTGCACCACGTCCGTTCGCCTGGCGCTGGGCGAAGTGGCGTCCCTTCTCCATTTCTGAGAGCGAGAAACAGCCTGTCCTCCAAACAGGCTCGGAACGTTGCGAGGGGGGAGGGGGATGCCGCCGTCTGTCGGGCGGGCCTTCCTTGAGTCGGGCGCGTCCGCTCGCCTGCTGCCGGAAGGCTGTCGCCAGCAGGCGCGGGCTGGCTGACGGCCAGAGGGGCGGCGGCTCGCTGTCCCGACAGAGCCTCGCCTTGACCTTGGGCCTTCCAGACCAGCAGAGTGCGCCGGTCAGTCCATCGATGCCCATGGCCCTGTCGCTCGCTCTGCGGCGGCTGTCCGCCAGAGGCATTTTCCCCGCACATGGCGATCATCCGCCAATAATCCCGCCTTTGCATATCGACCGTGGCGGGCCGCGGGATTATCAGTCTGTTCATGCTGCGCCCGGCAGAACGGGCCATGAGAATCGAAAGGCAATTCCGAGTGAGCACAACCGTAGCGAGCGCCCCCAATGAAACAACCGGCGCCAAGATTATCGACGGGCGCGCCGTCGCGAAGAAGATGCGCGCCGACCAGCGCGTGCAGGTCGATGCCCTGAAGGCGGCGGGCGTGGTGCCCGGCCTGGCCGTGGTGCTGGTGGGCGACGATCCGGCCTCCGCGCTTTACGTCTCGAACAAGATCAAGGCGTGCGAAGCCGTGGGCATCACCTCCTTTACCCATCGCCGGCCCGCCACCATCGGCAACGAGGAACTGCTCGACCTCATCCAGACGCTGAATGCCGACGAGAGCGTGCACGGCATTCTCGTGCAGCTTCCGCTGCCCAAGCATATCGACATGGCCCGTGTGCTGGAGACCATCGCGCCGGAGAAGGATGTCGATGGCTTCCACCTCTACAATGTCGGCGCGCTGGTGGTGGGGCGGCAGATCTTCCCGCCCTGCACCCCCTATGGCGTGATGAACCTGCTCAAATATGAGGGCATTCCGGTCGAGGGCCGCAATGTGGTGGTGGTCGGCGCCTCCAACATCGTCGGCAAGCCGATGGCGCTCATGCTGATGGCGCAGGACGCCACCGTGGCCATCTGCCACGCCAAGACGCGCGATCTGGGCCAGTGGACCATCCTGGCGGACATTCTGGTGGTCGCCGCCGGCGTCCCCAATCTCATCGTGCCGCAGATGGTGAAGTCCGGCGTGGTGGTGATCGACGTCGGCATCAACCGCCTGCCCAACGGCAAGGTGGTGGGCGATGTCGATTTCGAAGGGGTGCGCAAGAAGGCGAGCTACATCACGCCCGTGCCCGGTGGCGTCGGCCCGATGACCATCACCATGCTGATCGACAACACGATTCTCTCGGCCGAGCGCCACGCGCAATCCATGCGCGCGGCCCAGCCCGGCGCCTGATTCGGGCGCGGACCGCGAGAAGAGGCCAGCTGGCGGCGCCCGCGCATTTGCGGGCGTCGCCGCACCCGGAAAAGCCCCGCATTCGAAAATTGCGTCGACGAAGCTGACGAAGCTGCTGTCGAGGGAGCGACAGATAGCCGTTTCCGGCCATGCCGTCGGCCCGGTGGCCAAGCTGCCGGCATTTATCAATGCCGGTGCTTAAGACGTTGCTTTATCAGGAAAAAGTGGCTCCCCGAGTAGGATTCGAACCTACGGCCGCTCGATTAACAGTCGAGAGCTCTACCGCTGAGCTATCGGGGAGCAACCGGGCTTCCGCCCGGCGAGGCCGCGCCTATAGCAGCGGCTTTCGAGGTAAGGCAAGAGCGTTCAGGTGATAAATTGTTCGGCAGCGATCCGATCGTCCAGCGCGTGCTCCGGATCGAACATCAAGGTGAGCGGCATGGT
>DASRXY010000200.1:0-6073 GCA_035654035.1 Sphingobium sp.
GCAGGGCTTCGCGCTCGGCGCCGAGCGCTTTGCTCGCATGCTGGCCGCCACCGAGGGTGTGACGACGCCGCTGGCCGAGCTGGAGGCGATTGGTGAGGCTGATCTCAAGCGCAACCAGGCCGCGCTCAAGACGGCTTGCGCGGCCTATGCGCCGGGCCAGACCATTCCCGCCTGCATGGCCAAGCTCAATGCCGACAAGGCGCCGGACGGCCCCGTGGCGGAAGCGCGGCGTCAGATTCCGGGCTTGCGCGACTTCGTGCTGGCCAAGGACCTCGTCTCCATCCCGGGCACGGAGGAAGCGCTGGTCGAGGAGAGCCCGCCCTATAACCGGCAGAACAGCGCCTATATCGATCCGCCGGGGCCTTATGAGAAGGGCATTCCTTCCATCTATTATATCTCTCCGCCCGATCCCGCTTGGCCTCAGGCGGTGCAGGATGCCTTCGTGCCCGGCCGCAAGGACCTGCTCTTCACCACTGTGCATGAAGTGATGCCGGGACATTTCCTCCAGTTCCTGCATGCCAACCGCTCGCCCTCGCTCTTCGGCCGGGTGTTCGTGGGCTATGCCTATGCGGAAGGCTGGGCGCATTATGCCGAGGAGCTGATGTGGGAGGCCGGCTATGGCGATGGCGACCCCGGCACGCATGTCGGCCAGCTTTCCAATGCGCTGCTGCGCGATTGCCGCTTCCTGTCTGCCATCCGCATGCACAGCAGCCGGATGACCCAGGCGCAGTCCGAGCAGATGTTCCGCGAGCAATGCTATCAGGATGAGGGCAACAGCAAGCAGCAGGCCGCGCGCGGCACATACGATCCGGCCTATCTCAACTATACGCTGGGCAAGCTGATGATCCGCAAACTGCGCGACGACTGGACCGCGAGCCGGGGTGGCCGCGCGGCGTGGAAGGCCTTTCACGACCAGTTCCTGAGCTATGGCGGTCCGCCCATTCCGCTGGTCCGCCAGCAGATGATGGGCGAGGCGGGGCCGGCGTTCTGAAGCCGACATTCTGAGCGGCCGATACAGCCGAACCAGCGCCGGCCTGCACGAGTGGCATTGCCCAAAAGGAAAACGGGCGGCGATCCGTGAGGACCGCCGCCCGTTTCATGTCGTGCTGATCGCGGGGATCAGAACTTGTAGCCGAGCGACACGCCGTAGGTGCGCGGCGGCAGCCAGGTGGCGCCGAGCAGGCGGCCGGTCGCCAGGGCGAAGGTGCTGCTCGGACGGAACACGTCGAACAGGTTCTTGGCCCAGAGCTGCGCCCGGATGCGGCCGTCGTTCGTCTCGTAGGCGAGCGACACGTCCACGATGGTGTACGCCGCGCTGCTCTCGATCTCGCGCATATACTCGCTGAAATAAGTGCGGCTCTTGTACGAGATGTCGATGCTCGGCGTGAACAGGCCCACCGAGGAGCGCACATCATATTCGCCGTGCAGGTTCCACGACCAGCGCGGGCTGTTGCGCGTGTCGTTGCCGGCGAGCTGGATGTCGCCACCGGCAGGCGAACCATAGGCCGTCAGATCCGGGTTGGTGACCGGATCGTAGGCCGGGGCGCCCGGAGTCATGATGTTGGCGGGGTTCAGCGGATCGAGCGTCAGATAGTCCACGAAATGCGCGTCCGTGTAGGACACCGCACCGCTGATGCGCAGGCCGCGGGCCGGGCGCAGCAGCACGTCGGCCTCGATGCCCTTGGCGCGGGTCTTGGCGGCGTTCTGGAAGATCGTGGTGTAGCCGGTGGGGCCACCCGCGATCGTCTTGTTGAGCTGCAAGCCGTTGAGCGTGTAGGCATAGCCCGCCAGGTTCACCGTCAGCATGCGGCCGAAGCTCGCCTTGATGCCGGCCTCGTGGTTATACATCGTCTCCGGGTTCACGATGGTCGTGCTGCCCGAGGCGTTCTCGCCCGAGCCGGCCTTGAAGCCCTCCGAATAGGTGTAATAGACCAGCAGGTCCTTGTTGGGCTGCCACTCCAGGCCCGCTTCCGGCGTGAAGTCGCGGAAGGTGCGCTCCACATGTGTACCGGCAGCGGTGTAGTGCAGCACCGGACCCACGCCATTGCGCGTGATGACGATGGAGGGGTTCTCCGAATCGACATGCTCGCTGCTCCAGCGACCGCCCAGCTTCAGGTTGAAGCCGGTGAGCGCCTCGTTGAGCAGGCCCAGGCCGATCTGATACTGACCGAAGATGGCGAAGGCTTCCGTGCCCAGATTGGACTTGGTGCACACGCGCTTGGGCGCAATGATGGTGCTCCCGCCGGTGACGCCGTCCGGGCCGTAGCCGCACAGGCCATAGGCTTCGTCGAGGTCGATCCCCGCGCCCTGGAGCACGCCGATGTTCTGAACCATGCCGTTGCGGTTGGCGAGGCCGACATTGTCGATCGGCCGCTGGCGCTCATTGAAATAATAAACGCCGATGGTGCCGTTGATCCACTCGGAGGTGAGGCCGAGGCGCAGTTCGTTGCTCCACTGCTTGGAATCGATGCGGCGCTCCTGCACCGTGGTAGCCTGGCCATTGGTGTCGAGGCTGTCGATCACCGCCGAGAGGTCCAGATCCTGGAACAGCGAGCTCTTGAACGAGCGATAGTTGGTGACGTTGGTCAGCGTGAGATTGTCGTTCAGCCGCACGTTGAGTGTGCCGGTGAAGGCGTAGGTCTCGGTCTCGGTGCCCGGATCGGACTCGGTGGCGAGGTCACGCGGATTGACCGCATAGCCGCCCTTGCCGAGCGAAGCGAGCCGCGCCACGCCGGGGAAGCTGTCGCGCAGATAGTGGATGGCGCCCGAGGCGTCGCTCTGGCGGAAATATTCCGCGGCGAGCAGCAGGTCGGCACGCTCGCCCAGATCGAACTCGATCTGCGCGCGGCCCATGCGGCGGTTGAGGTCGTCGATGTCCTTGCCGGAGACCGGATTGGTGCCGAAGCCATCGCGATTCTCGGTCTTGATGGCCAGGCGGGCGCGGATGCCCTCGGTGATCGGACCGCTGATCGCCGCTTCGGCGGTCAGGGCGTTGTAGTTGCCGTAGGACATGCGGCCATAGCCGGTGAGGTCATCGGTCGGCTTGGCGGTGATGACGTTGATCGAACCGCCGACGGCGTTGCGGCCGTAGAGCGTGCCCTGGGGCCCGCGCAGCACTTCGATGCGTTCGAGATCGAACAGCGAGGTGAGCTGCGCCTCGGCGCGGGCCACATAGGCGCCGTCGACATGGAAGGCGACGCCGGTCGAGCTGCCTGTGGTCGAGGTGTTGGCGCCCACGCCGCGGATGAAGATCTTGGCCTGGTTGAAGTCATTACCGAAATTGACCGACGGCACGATGGTCTGCAGGTCGGAGATGTTGTTCACCTGCGCGCTGACGATCCGGTCGGCGCCGAGTGCGCTGACGGCTGAGCTGACGTCCTGCAGGGACTGCTCGCGCTTGTTTGCGGTGACGATAATCTCTGCGCCGAATTCCTCTTCAGCCGCGCCGGCGGGCTGGTTCGCGACTTGCGCGAATGCGCTGGTGGATGCCAGCAGCAGGGCCGGTACCATCAATGTGCTCTTCAACATGAACGTCTCCACTCGTTTTCTGGCCAGCCCCATCGGAATTGGCGGAGCTGGCCTGTTCTTGCTGCCGGGATGGCGTCTGGCGACCGTCAAGGCCGGCAGGCGTGCTCCATTCCGGAGAAGGGGCGCGCGGCGGCGGCGTTCTGCGCCGTCCTCCGCGTGATCGGCGCACCGGGCATGGCCATGCCTCGGGTGCGCGTCATGAAATGGCTCTCGTGCCTTTTGCGGGGCGTGGCTTTGATATCGCGCAAGGACAGTGCAAGTCCGTTCCGATGCGGAGCGGCGAGCCGATCTTGCGCGGATGCAACAGCAAAAGGACCATGGGCAGTCATGGCCGAAAAGCTCCCTGATGATGCAGCACGAGCAGCAGGCGGCCATTTGGCTTCGCCTTGCGGCCCTTTTTAGCGCATGCGTTCAGGGAGGCGAAGAGCTTGCGGTCCAGTACAGCAACGAGAGGTTACACCTGTGGCAATTCTGCACGCCCCTGTGTCTCTGGATTGCTATGCCTCGCCGGCTCTGCGGCTGGTGTCGTGCTTGCGACCGATGAACGCGCCGATTCCCGCCCAGAGGCCGGCGGTTACGACGCCGGCGACGGCCACTGCGCCGGTGGAAGCAATGGCGACAATGCCGGTATAGACCCAGCCCGACACGGCGTCGCCACCGCGATAGACGAACGTGTCGATGGCGTTCTTCGCCTTGTACTTCGTCTCCACGTCCACGTCGGTGAACAGCATCTCGCGGCCGGGCCGCACCAGCGCATATTCGCCGATGCGCCGTACCAGCATCACGCCCACCAGCACCGCGAAGGTGGCAGAGAAGGCGAGAATGCCGAAGCCGATCATCATCAGCACCGGTACGGCGGTGAGCAGCGCCGTGACGCCGAGCTTGCGAGCGAGGCGGCCGGTGAAGAAGATCTGGATGAGCACCGTGGCGGTCTGCACGATGGTATCGATGGTCGCGAAGACCTGTGTCTGCGCCGTGCGGTCCGGGAAGGTCAGCGCAACAATGCGGGCCTGCTCGAAATAGAGGAACGTGTTGGCCGTAGTCAGGAAGAGGACGAAGGCGGCGACGCCCAGCAGAAAGGGTGAGCGCAGAATGCCCGTAATCCCGGCCCAGATCGAGCCGCCAATCCGCCGCGCCGCATCCTTGCTGCCCGCACCCAACTTGGGGCCCAGCCGGTCGCGCCAGCGCATCAGGAAGAAGGCGCACGGCAGCGTCCCCAGAAACAGCAGCGTCGAGAGCGCGAGCAGGCCCGCTTCGCCGAGCGGCGCCACGAGCAGACCGCTCAGCAGCGGCCCGGTGAGGCCGCCGAGGCTAGCGCCGGCCGCCAGCTGCCCGAACAGGCGATGGCCCTGATCGCGGTCGAACAGGTCGACCATCAGGCTCCAGGCGAGGGAGATCACGAACAGATTGAAGACGGAAATCCAGATGAAAAACGCGCGGCCTACCCAGACATCCTCCGGGTGGATGGCGAGGCTGGCGGCGAACCAGCCCATGACCAATGCGGAAAAGCCATAGAGAATCGGCAGCAGCCGGCGGCGGGTCATGCGCGAGGCGGCCCAGCCATAGAGCGGCACCACAACCAATGTGGCGACGAACGTGCCGGTGAAGAGCCATTGCAGATTGTCCACGCCACCCGCGACGCCGAAGGTCTCGCGCACTGGACGGAGCATGAAATAGCTGGCGAACAGCAGGAAGAAGAGCGCGAAGCCGCCGATCACGGCGGGCACCTCGAAGGACTCGGCCACGATGAGGCGGGCAAGCCCGCGCCGATGGTCAGGCGTGCGTTGCGACGAGGGCACGATGCGAAACTCCTGGGCTAGGTGCGGACGCGCGCCGGCGGGGGCAGCAGGGGAGCGAGAAAAGAGGCGCTGCCCGTTCGTACCGGGGGCGGGCCATGGGGCTGTCGATCGTCAGGCGAGCGAATCCCAATAGGCTTCGAGCGCCTTGCGGGCGGCGGCATCGGGCAGGCGCCCCTTGCCGGCGCCCTGGTTGTCCAGCAGGTGCCGCACGCGCGTGGTGCCTGGAATGGCCACTGTCACCGCCGGGTGCGACACGACATATTTGAGCGCGACCTGCGCCCAGCTCGTGGCATCGAAGGCGGCTGCGAAATCGGGCAGGGGCCCCGTCAGCTTGCCGAACACATTCTGGTTCGGATTGCGGCCGCCAAAGGGTACGTTGATCATTACTGCCATGCGCCGCTCCTGGGCGAGCGGAAGCAGCGTTTCCTCGGCGGCACGGTTGGCGAGCGAATAGTTTACCTGGATGAAATCGAGCGGATAGCGGCGCATCGCTTCCGCCAGCTCGGCATATTGCCGCTCGCTGGAGGTGCTGATCCCGATATAGCGGATGCGGCCGGCTTCCTGCGCGGCCAGCAGTGCGGGCAGATATTTGTCAGTGCCGGCGAGATTGTGGACGAGCACCAGGTCGATCGTCTGTACCTTGAGCCGCCGGGCGGCGGTCTCCAGCTCGGCGGCTGGATCGGCGGGCGCGGGGCCCATCGGGGTCTTGGTCGAGATGAAGAAGCGGTCGCGCTGGCCGATGCGGC
>DASRXY010000201.1:0-2995 GCA_035654035.1 Sphingobium sp.
GATCCGGCGCCGGTCCCTTGCGGCGGCATTGCTCGATCGACAGACGCGTCCACAGCGCACCGGCGACATCCAGCAGCAATTCCCCGTCCAGTTTCTGCCGCCCCAGCCGCGTGCCGGCAAAGCCGCGCTCCATATCCGCCAGAAAGGCGGCGGGCAGCGCGGCGGCATTCTCTTCCGTCCGCCCGCGCGTCATCGTCACGCTGGGGTCCGCCGCCAGACGCACGACCAGCGGCACTGGCCGGGGCGTCGTCGTGGCGACGATCCGCGGGCGGGTGCCCAACCGCATCCCCATGGCCAGATTGTCCCAGGCTTCCACGCCATACGGCCATTTGCCGATCTCATCGGCCCAGCCATGGCTATGCTGTGGCCCCCGCAGCGAATCCGGGTCCGCCGCGCCGAAGATGCGCGCCCGCGCGCCATTGGGCCAATGCAGTTCGCGCCGCGAGGGCAACCAGCGCGGCCGGCGCCTCGCTGGCGCGATCGCCAGCAACCCGCTCGCTCCTTCCACCATGACACTGCGCGCATCCTCCAGCGACGCGCCGACCAGCGCGATGCGGGCCGTACCGTCACGTTCGGCCATACTGCGCACCCATTCCGCGCCGGCCCGGGTCTTGCCGAACCCGCGCCCCGCCATGAGCAGCCAGGTCGACCAATCGCCTGCCGGTGGCAGCTGTGTCGGCCGTGCCCGACAAAGCCAGTCGTTCACCAACCGCGCACGCCCCTCCGCGCCGATCGCCTCCAGCAGCGCCGCACGCTCATCGCCCGGCAGTCGCGCGACCCGCTCCGTGATGGACCTGCCCGCTACCATCCGACCACCTTTTCCTCTCGCTCACCACTCGGCTGCCAACCACAAACGGTTTCCGCCTCACCTTCCAGGTCGCCCACTCGCTATCTGCCCAACGCATCGATCCGGTGGCTCAAACAGGCAGAACCTTCCCACGTTGCGATCTTCCCCTGCGCCGGCACCAAGGCGCTGATCACCGCATTGCTCGGCCTATGCAGCGCTCCATCCTTCAGCCGGAGTCGGCCGGCCCCGGTGTGCCGCGCGCGCTACTCTTCGCATCCCCAGCAGCCCCTTCGCCCACTTCCTCGCCAAAATCCGCAGCGCCACCGCTCAGCGCCCGCCCCCGCACACGCCTGGTCAGCGGTGCGGCGCGCTCGTCCAGACCAGCTTCGGCACCATCGCCCGCATCGGCATTTCCCTCATGTCCGCCCAGCGCCTCCTCGGAAGGCGTTCCTCCCTGCGTCGGCGCCTCCTGCGCTTGCCGCCGCTCACTTTCGGCCAGCCGCGCGGCGATCTCGTCGAGGCACGCACTGGCGCGGTCGACTGCATCCGCGTCGCCATTTTCATTCGCCTCGCCGTGCTCGCCGCGATAGGCCAGCACCTCCGCCCGATGCGCCGCATAGAGCCGCATCGCACAGACGAAGGGAAAGCTCCGGGTCGTGCGGACATATTTGAGCTGCCCGGTCGCCCCGTCCGTGATCGTCTCGACGCGCTCGGTGCCTTCGATCCCCTGCCGCATCAGCGCCATTTCCAGCTCGGACCAGCCGATCTCCAGCGCTTCTCCCCAGGCCCGCGCGAACTCGGGGTCCCGGTGCTTGAGTTGATAAGCGGCGGGAAGCGACATCTGCGCCCGGGCAGCTGACGCGCGCACATTGGCCGTCTGGCTCAACGCGGCAAGGAAGATCTCCCGCCGCCGCGCCGTCCACCGGTGGTAACGGCGCATGCGCAAAGGGGCCGAGCCGGCGGTATCCGCCGGCGGAGTCTTGGATGCCATGTCCGATGTTCCCGTGGAGAGCGCGCCCGCTCGGCGCCGCGCTGTCGAGTCAATGATCGACGATGAGGGGTATGTGCCAGATCAGCGTTTCGATGTCAATATTATTTTACCAAATAGGTTATTTAGTTGTTGCGCCACGGGATCGGGCGGCACCGCGCTCCCGCGCCGGCAGGAGCCCAGGCAGTCGCGCACGCTGCTGCCTGACTGCCGACCTTCGCCACCCCGCAGCCCCGGTCCACTGCTAAGCCACCATGCTCCCCGCCGGAGCTTGCGTACGCCGGTAACGGAAATACCAGACCTCATGGCCCTGCTTGCGCGCTTTTGCTTCATAGCGCGTCTCGGGCCAGCCACCGGGCCGCGTCAGGAAATCGCGTGGCGCCTCGCACAGCCATTCGAAATCCGCACGCTCCCGCATGACCATCAGCGCCCAGCGCAGATAGACCGGGTGGTCCGTGCCGAAGCGGAACTCGCCGCCGGGCCGCAGCTTCGCCGCAATCATATCCACCGGTCCCTTGTTCATCATGCGCCGCTTGGCGTGCCGTGCCTTGGGCCAGGGGTCGGGATGGAGCAGATAGACGAAGCTCAGCGCCCCGTCCGGCACGCGCGCCAGCACCTCCAGCGCATTGCCCATGTGCAGCCGCACATTGGCGAGGCGCCGGTCGCGCACATGCCCCAGCGCACCGACCACGCCGTTGAGGAACGGTTCGCAGCCGATAAAGCCATGATCGGGCAGCATGTCGGCCCGTTCCGCCAGATGCTCGCCCGCGCCGAAGCCGATCTCGAAATGCAGCGGCCGCGCGTGCCCCTCGGCATCGCCGAACAGCGTTTCCGCCGTCACCGGCCCCTCGTCCGGCACACGGATCGCCGGCAGCAGGGTCTCGACGAGCGCCTGCTGCCCCTGGCGCAGCTTGTGGCCGGATTGGCGGCCATAAAGGCGGTTGAGCGTGGTGGGATCGCCCGATTTGAAAGCAGTCATGCGCGCTCGCCTAGAGCATTTCACCGCGCGATGGAAATAGCCATCGGGCTGAACGCGCGCGCCTTTTGCACGAGGTATGCGGTGCGAGCCGGCCGCTCGCTCCGCCCAACTCCGCCACCAAGATTACCGCTGAAGGGGGAGGTGCCGCGGTGGTAGGCACATAAAGGTGGTTCGATCAGCAGCCGTCATTCGGAGAGTGTCAGGCCACCAGCGCGGGAGACCTCTCGCCGCTCCGCCAGCT
>DASRXY010000202.1:0-3474 GCA_035654035.1 Sphingobium sp.
ACCAGGCCCAGCAGCCGCGCCGCCCGCGTGATGACCTGTTCCAGCTCGGCAACCTCGTAGAAATTGAGCCGCACCGGAATGCCGAAGCGGTCGCGCAGCGGCGTCGTCAGCAGGCCTTGTCGCGTGGTGGCGCCGACCAGCGTAAAGCGCGGCAGGTCGATGCGCACGCTGCGTGCCGAGGGACCCTCGCCGATCATGATGTCGAGCGCGCGGTCCTCCATGGCAGGGTAGAGGATTTCCTCCACCGCCGGATTGAGCCGGTGGATCTCGTCGACGAAGAGCACGTCGCCCTCGTCCAGATTGGTGAGCAGCGCCGCCAGGTCGCCTGCCTTCGCGATGACCGGGCCGGAGGTGGAGCGGAAGCCGACGCCCATCTCGCGCGCGACAATCTGCGCCAGCGTGGTCTTGCCCAGGCCCGGCGGGCCGAAGAACAGCACATGGTCCAGTGCCTCGCCACGCGCCTTCGCGGCGGCGATGAAGATGCGCAGATTTTCGCGCGCGGCCTTCTGCCCGACGAAATCGTCCAGCGTCTTGGGTCGCAGTGCGGCATCGGCATCGTCGGCCGCGCGTTGGGTGGACAGGAGGGGTGAGGAAGCCATCAGCGCGTCATCCTAGCATGAGCGCGGCGCGGCTGAACCGCTTTTGTCGGCGCGCGGAGCGGCGCGAGCGGGCGCCGGGTCACTTCGCCGCCTTGCGCAGGGCCAGCCGCACCAGCGCGTCGAGCGAGGCGCTTTCGCCCAGCTCTTCCAGCGCCGCGTTGACGGCTGTGCTTGCCTCGCCGGGCCGGAAGCCCAGGCTCGCCAGTGCCGCCAGCGCATCGGCCGCCGGGCCGCCCGTCGCCGCAGTGCCGCCAGCGCCCGCTGCGCCGATCGGCAACGGGCCGGAGGCAATGGTGCCGGCCTTGTCCTTGAGTTCGCGCACGATGCGCTCGGCGAGCTTGGGGCCGACGCCGTTGGCGCGCGCCACCATCGCCTTGTCTTGTGTGCTCACCGCCCGCGCCAGTTCTGCCGGGTCGAGGACGGAAAGGATCGCCAGCGCCACGCGTGCACCCACGCCCTGCACGCTGGTGAGCAGGCGGAACCAGTCGCGCTCGGCCTCGCTCGCAAAGCCGACGAGGCGCAGGAAATCGTCGCCCACCAGCATCTCCGTGTGCACGGTCACGGCCTCGCCGGGGCTGCCCAGCGCCGCCAGGCTGCGCGCCGAAAGACCCACCGCATAGCCCACGCCGCCCACGTCGATCACGGCCTGGTCGATGCCGGTCGAAACGAGAAGACCCTTCAAATGCGCGATCATGCCGCTTCTCTAGCATGTTCCTGCTTCGTTTCCAGCCATGTCGGACAGGCTCCAGTACCGCATGTGCGGGGCCATCCGTTCGCCGCACCGGGGGTTACGATTTGGTTAGATTTGCGGCATACGCCCGGACGGGGGGCGCACCCGGCGCCAAAGTCCGGGCAAGACGACAAGAGGCATAGTTAGTGAAGACACAGAACGAGGCGGACGTGCTCGAGCCGACCCCCCACGCGCGCGATCTCGATAGCTGGGCGCGCTATTATCATGATTATTACCCGCCTAATTCCCGCCGCGATCTGGAATATCGCCTGTCGCGCATCCTGGTCATGGCCGGGCGCATCTGGGCGACCCATGCCGACAATGTGCTGCGCGCCGAAGCCGGGCAGAGCCGGGCGCGGTGGCAGACGCTCTTCGCCATCGATTTCGGCGAGCAGCCGGTGACGATGACGGACATCGGCGTGCGGCTCAATGTCCAGTGGCCCACGCTGGTGCGCGTGCTGGAAGGGCTGGAGAAAGACGGGCTCATCAGCCGCGTCGACAATCCGCGCGATGGCCGCTCGCGCCTGGTCTCCATCACCGAGGCGGGGCGTACGCTGCTGCGCGAGGTCCGGCCGACACTGGATATCGAGCGGGCGCGCCTGCTCGCCGGCCTGTCGGACGAGGAGCTGGCGCAGTGCTGCGAGACGCTGCACCTGCTCATGGAACGCGCGTCGAGCTGAGCGGGAGTTCGCTTCAGCAGAGCTCAATCAAACGCGGGACCAGACGCACCCCTGTTCGGCCACCCACAGCTGACGTTGAACGGCCGGGCGGGCGCGGGCGGTGCCCTTCAATCCGCGAAAAAAGGCGGCGCGCGCCAAATCCGGATGGCGCGTGCCCGCCGCTGCTGGCATGAGGGTGCATGCCTACCGTCGCGCTGCTCTTCGCGTCCAACATCCTCATGACCATCGCCTGGTATTGGCATCTCAAGGGCGGAATGAACCGCCCGCTGATGCTGGTCGTGCTGATAAGCTGGGGCATCGCCCTCTTCGAATATTGTTTCGCCGTGCCGGCCAACCGCATCGGCTATGCCAGCGGCTGGAGCGCGGGCCAGCTCAAGATCACGCAGGAGGCGATCGCGCTGCTGATCTTCGGCGGTTTCATGGTCTTCTATCTGGGCGAGCCGCTGCACTGGCGGCACCTGGGCGCCTTCCTGTGCCTGATGGGGGCGGTCGCCTTTCTCTTCTGGGGGCGGAGCTAGGAGCGTGTCGGCCCGGCGCCGTTTCCACGAAAATGTCTCATGGGGCGCTCAGCGCGACTCCAGCCGGCGCAGGCGGCGCGCCAGCGCCGCGGTCTGGACGATGAAGAGCGCCACCAGAATCAGCGCCATGCCGCCGATGAACAGGTCATAGGCCGAGAAGAGCGGCGAGAAGGAGCCGACCGGGCCGAAGCCGATCATGCACAGCGTCATCGCCATCAGCATCAGGCGCAGCTCGGTCGGGCCGCCGGCGAGATAAGTGAGGTTCATCTCGCCCACTACGCGGACCGAAAGGAAGGTGTGGATGGAGAGCAGCAGATAGCTGGCGATAGCGAACAGCGCCACGTCCAGCCGCACGAACGGGCTGATGCCCAGGCCGATCATGAAGATGAGATTGGCCAGCGCATCGGTGCTGTGGTCGATGAAATAGCCGAAATTGGGCCGTTCGATATGGCGGAAGCGCGCCAGGCTGCCGTCCAGCGAATCGCCGAACCACTGCACCACATAGCCGGCCATGGTGAGCCACAGCCAACGGGTGTCGCTGACGCTCAGCGCATAGCCGGCGCCAATGGTCAGCGCGCCCACGAAGCCGAGCGAGGTGAGGCCGTCCGGCGTCACGAAGGCAGGCAGGCGGGCGCACAGCCAGGTGAGGATGCGCCGCTCGCCGCGCGCCAGCAGATTGCGCTGGACGCGGACGACATGGCTTCCGGCCGGTGGCGGGACGGTTCCCTCCTGTTGGCGATCGATCTGTGGCCTCGGCTCTCCCATGGGCTTTCCATGCACCGCCCGTCACAAATCTGCAATCGAGACTGCGTGGCGGCGGGACGAAACATCGTCCCATCGGGATACGCCGCTGCTTGGACTGCACCGGAGAGGGGTGCGGCGGGGCTGTTCAGCCGGGCAGGCGCCGCGCCGTGGCGGCGTGGTGGGCATGGGTGATGGCGACGGCG
>DASRXY010000203.1:0-5155 GCA_035654035.1 Sphingobium sp.
GGAAAGCCGGTGCCGGCGAGAGCCGCAGCACCGAGCGGCGAGAGATTCATCCGCGCGCGCGCATCGGCGAAGCGCGAGCGATCGCGCGCGATCATCTCATGATAAGCCATGAGATGATGACCGAGCGTTACCGGCTGGGCGCTCTGGAGATGCGTGAAGCCTGGCATCGCGGCATCGGCATGCTCGGCTGCGCGGTCGGTGAGCGCGCGCTGGAGCCGATAGAGGCCGCCATCCACCTCATCGATGGCGTCGCGCACCCAGAGCTTGAAGTCGGTCGCCACCTGATCGTTGCGCGAGCGGGCGGTGTGTAGTCGTCCGGCGACGGGGCCGATCTTGTCGGCGAGGCGGGATTCGCTCGCCATGTGAATGTCTTCGAGGTCCAGGTCCTCGGGCAGATCGCCGGCCTCATAGTCGGCCGCGACGGCCTTTAGCCCTTCCACGATCCGCGCGGAATCCTCGAGAGACAGGATGCCTTGCGCGCCCAGCATTTGCGCATGGGCGATGGACCCGGCAATGTCCTGCCGCCACAAGCGCTTGTCGAAGGGCAGCGAGGCATTTATCTCGCGCATGACGGCAGCGGGGCCGGCGGCGAAGCGGCCGCCCCACATGCTGTTTGCTTTCTTCTGTTCGGAGTCCGCCATGCGCCCTGTGATCGCTCTCTTGCCCGTCGCCGCCCTTATGCTGGCGCTTGGCGGCTGCGATAAGCAATCCGGAGAAGCGGCGCAAGGCGCCGGCAATGCCGTAAGCGCCGATGAAGTGACGAGCGGAGAGGTGACGAGCGACGAGGTGCCGGCCGGGCCGGCCAACGCTGCCGGCAGCGATGCCACGTTCAGCCATGTGATCGATCGGAGCCACAAGGGCGAGGCGATGCCAGCCCATAGTTTCCTCGACCCCGCCGGCAAGCCGACCAGCCTTGCCAGTCAGGCAGCGGGCAAGCCCCTCATTGTCAACTTGTGGGCAACCTGGTGCGCCCCCTGCGTGGCCGAACTGCCCGCGCTGGATCGCTTCGCCGGCACGGCGGCGGGCCGGGGCGTGACGGTGATCGCTGTCTCGCAGGATTCGGTGCCGGCCGCGCAGGTCGACGCCTTTCTTGCCGAGCGCGGCCTCGCCAATCTCAAGCGCTATCTCGACGGCGAGACCGCACTGGCCTTCGCTTATGGCACCTCGCTGCCGACCACCGTGCTCTACGACAAGGCCGGCAAGGAAGTCGCCCGCGTGATCGGCGCGCTGGAATGGGACGGCGCGGAGGGTGAGGCGCTGCTCAAGGAGATTGCCGGCTAGGGTTACAGCCTTGATCCGCGCTCTTTTCGTGCGCCTGCGCAGGCAGGAGCCCAGGGACCGGCAACGGTCTCTTTCCGCTTTGGACTCCTGCCTGCGCGGGAGCACGAGGGTCATCGGCCTGTTCGCCCTGTTGTTGGCAGCGCTCGTCGCCACGCCGGGCGGGGCGCATCCGGTACCGTTCAGCTATCTCGATCTCCAGATTCATGACGACCGGATCGATGGCACGCTCACCATGCATGCACTCGACATCGAGCATGATCTCGGCATCAAGCAGGCCAATGCACTGCTCGACCCGGAGTTGCTGGAGCAGCGCCATCGCGACGTGATGGCGCTCTTGGCGCCGCGCCTCATACTCACGGCGGACGGCGCGCCGCTCGGCTTCAACTGGACGGGCATGCACCCGGATGTGGAGAGGCAGGCCATCGTCATGACCTTCCGCGCGGCGACGCCCCGGCCCGCCGCACTTGGCGTGCACCCCGCGCTCTTCACTTATGATCCCAATCACCAGACCTTCGTGAACATCTATGAAGGCGGCGCCATCCGCCAGCAGTGGATTTTCGGCAAGGGCAGCGATGCGCGCACTTATTATGCAGGCACCACGGCGGGCACGCTGGCCGTCATCAAGACCTTCCTGCCCTCGGGCATCCATCACATCCTCATCGGGCCGGACCATCTCCTCTTCCTCTTCGGCCTCATGCTGCTGGGGGGGAGCTGGGTGCAGCTCGTGCGCATCGTCACGGCCTTCACCATTGGCCACAGCATCACGCTGAGCCTTGCCGCGCTCAACATCCTCGATCCGCCGGCGTCGCTTATCGAGCCGGCCATCGCGCTCACCATCGTGGTGGTGGGGGCCGACAATCTGCTGCGCGGCGAAGGGCGTGATCTGCGCGCCTGGGCGGCCTTCGCCTTCGGTCTTATCCACGGCTTTGGCTTTGCCAGCGTGTTGCGCGAGTTCGGGCTTCCGCAGGCCTCGCTCGGTTGGTCGCTCTTCTCCTTCAATGTGGGCGTGGAGATCGGCCAACTCTGCGTGGTGGTGCCACTCGCCCTGTTGCTGCGATACATCTGGAAGAAAAATCCGGTGGTCGCGCGGCGACTGGCAGTGGCGGGATCGGTTGTGGTGATCGCGGCGGGCGGTTACTGGTTCGTGGAAAGAGTATTTTTCCCAGGGGGGATGGCATGAAACGCGCCGCCATATTGTCGACGATCGTGGTCTCGGGCCTGGTGGCCGCCGCCATGGTGACCGCCCAGCGCGGCAACCCGCTACCACCGCCCGGCAAGATCGAGCTGGTGAAGGGCAATCTCTACAAGATCTTCGGCGGCGGCGGGAACACCACTGTGTTCATCACCGACAAGGGCGTGGTGCTGATCGACACCAAGCTCGCCAATATGGGCCAGCAGATCCTCGACGAGGTGCGCAAGGTTACCGACAAGCCGGTGACGACCATCATCAACACCCATGTCCACCCGGACCATAACGGCTCGAACCAGTATTTCACCGATCTGCGGCCCAATGTTGCCGTGGTGATGCACGAGAACAGCGCCACGCTCGTCGAGAAGAACCCGATGAGCACGCCCGGCCAGAAGCCGACCCGCACCTTCAAGGACAAGATGACGCTGGGTGCCGGCAAGGACCGCATCGATCTCTATTATTTCGGGGCCGGCCACACCAATGGGGATGCCTTCATCGTCTTCCCGGCGCTGCGTACGCTGCTGATGGGTGACATGATGGCCTGGAACATGGCGCCGCTGATCGACCCCGCCTCGGGCGGCAGTGTGATCGAGCTGCCCGGCTCGCTGGAGAAGCTGGTCAAGACGGTGAAGAATGTCGACCTGGTGGTCGAGGGCCATGGCTTCGTGAACAGCTGGAAGAATCTGGAGATCTATGCCCGGTTCAACCGCGATCTGCTGGAGGAATCGAAGAAGGCGATGGCGGCGGGCAAGTGGCCGGCCGATGTGCTGGCGGCGCTCAAGGCCAAGCCGGAATATCGCCTGCTGACGCAGGACAAGATGCTGCCCGGTCTCGAATATGGCGGCACGGCGAGCGGGCGTGTGCTCATCAACGCGCGCGTCGCTTTCCAGCAGTTGCGCGGCGAGCCTGTCACGACCAATTTCGCGGGGTTCCTCCCCGGTGAACCGGGCGCGCCGCCGCCGGGCGCCGCCGGTGGGCCGGGTGGCCCAGGCGGACCGCGCCCGGGCAACTGATCGGGCAGCCGCGAGACCACTCGCACGAAGCGTGAAAAACGACAGGCCGGGCCAATGGGTCCGGCCTGTCGCGTTTGGCACAAACCGTTCCGGCCCAAGCCCTTGTAGCCTGCGCAGGTAGGAGCCCTGCTCAGCCGAACTGTTCCTCCGTCGGTCGCCCGAGTCGCCCGCTTGACTCTCTTTTCCAACATGAGAACATAACGGGAACATGCAGGAGTCGAGTCGCCTTCGTCCCGCCCTCGGGCGGATTGCCGCCGCTTTTCCCCGGGCCACGGTGCCGGTGGAGACGCGGCCGCTCGGTCTCGCCGGGATCGACCGGACACTGGGCGGCGGGCTGGCGCGAGGGCGGTTGCACGAGGTGTTCGCGCGTGAGGATAGGGATAGCGCGAGTGCTCTGGGTTTTGCCGTCATGCTGGCGCTGTGCCTCACGGCGCGCGAAGATGCAGAACGGCCGCTTTTGTGGCTGCGGGAGGAGCAGGCGCAGCGCCGCACGCCTCTGCACGGAGCGGGACTAGGCGAGCTGGGACTCGATCCCGGGCGGCTGATCCTGGGCCTGTTGCCTGATGCCAAGGCGCTGCTGCGCGCGAGCGTGGACGCGCTGCGCTGCGGGGCGCTGGGCGCAGTGATCCTGGAACTGGAGGGCAATCCCGCCTTGCTCGACCTGACCGCCAGCCGCCGCCTTGCGCTCGCTGCTGAGGAAACCGGCGTGACGCCGCTTCTGCTGCGCTCGGGCAAGGCCCGGCCCCGCCCGAGCGCGGCGCAGACGCGCTGGCAAGCGGGGAGCCTGCCTTCAGCTTGGCATGCGGCCGATGCGCCGGGCGCGCCGGCGCTCGCGCTCACGCTGCTGCGTCAGCGCGGCGGACCGGCGGGGCTCGACTGGATTGTGGAATGGGATCGAGATGCCCTTTGTTTCAAGCCCGCGCCGCTTCCTGGCGCTCATCTTCCCCTATCTGGCGGCGGACCTCTTCCGCATGACCAAAGCGGGGAGCGCGCTGGAAACGGCCACTGGCGCAGTGTCGCCTGAAGTGCTGCGTGGCGCCCCCGAAGCACGTCCGCAGGCCCGGGCGACGGCGGTGCGAGGCAGCGCTTTTCAACGGGGAATGCGCGGGCCGGCGCCGCCGCTTGTCTTTACCGTGAAACAGCGCGGCGCCTTTCGCCTGCATGCGCTGGACAAGGCGGCGCTGGCGGCGGGGCTCGAGCCCGGCATGGCGTTGGCCGACGCGCGGGCGCGCATTCCAAGTCTGTGCGCCGTGCCACACGATGCTGCGGGTGAGGCGCGCCTCATGGAGCGGCTGGCCGATCTGGCCGAGCGCTTCACACCGATGGTGGCGGTTGCGCCACCGGACGGGCTGGTGCTGGATATTACCGGCTGTGCGCATCTCTTCGGTAGCGAGGCGGCGCTGGCAAGCGAGGCGCTGCGGCTGATGCGCGGCCGGGAGCTGGAGGTGCGGGGAGCGCGAGCGGCGACTCCGGAAGCGGCGCTCGCCCTGGCGCAATTCGGCCCGCCACGTGGAGAGGGCCCGGCGCAGGAAGCCGCCGCGATCCGCCGACTGCCGCTGCTGGCCCTGCGCCCCGCGCCAGACGCGCTGCTGGCGCTGCGCCGTGCCGGCTTCGCTACGGTAGGCGACCTTGCGGACCAGTCCGCCAAGCCGCTGGCCGCGCGGTTCGGCGC
>DASRXY010000204.1:0-2011 GCA_035654035.1 Sphingobium sp.
CCCATGGCGACCCGCCTGTCACTGAGCGCTGCGCGTTACGGGCGCGTGCCGCGCCATTATATCGAATGCACGCTGGATCGGGTCGTCCCGCTCGCCCAGCAACGCGCCATGCAGGCAGACATGCCCTGCGCCACCGTCACCACGCTGGAGAGCGACCATTCGCCCTTCCTCAGCATGCCCGACCGGCTGGCGCAGGCCCTTCACACCATAACGGAGAGGATCGACGGATGAGCAAGAGACTGGGATTTGGCGGGCATACCGGCGAAATCTGCCAGATGGCCTATGTGGTCGAGGATATTCACGCGGCCATCGACTGGTGGATCAGGAAGACGGGTGTGGGCCCCTGGTTCCTGCTGCCCAGCTTCGGGGCGCCTGACCACATCTACCGCGGCCGGCCCAACACGGCCAATGTCGCTATCGCCATGAGCTTTGCCGGCTCTATGAACATCGAGCTGCTCCAGCCGCTCGATAATGAGCCGTCCGTCTATAAGGAAACGGTCGACAAGGTGGGCTATGGTTTCCACCATTTCGGCGTCGCCATTGACGGTGACGAGATCGAGGCGGAGGTTGAGCGCCGCATTGCCAAGGGCGAAGTGCTGGCCCACCGCGCGCCGGTGCCGACCGGCGGGCGCGTCGCCTATTTCGAGGGCGGAGCCGGCGCCCCCGGCTTCGTGGAGCTGATTCCGGCGACGGCCGGCATGGATGCAGGCTTCACGGCCTTCTGGGAGCAGACGCGCGACTGGGACGGCAGGGACCCGATCCGGCCCTTCAGTTGAGCGCGGCATGGCCGGGTATCAAGGCTGAGGACGGAAGGTTCGGGGCTGTCCCGATGATCTGCATGCCTGCGCGGCTCCCCGCCATCGGGGGTCGCGCGGGGGCAGCTTCGCATCGGGTCACGTGCTGCCAGCCGCCTCCGGGTGCGTCTGGTCGGCGATGGTCGATCGCTCGATGATCTCGTCGTGCAGCGTGTGGATGGTCGCGGCCAGCCAGTCTTGCGGCAGCGCGGCCTGCACGTCCTTGCCGATACGGTGGACGAGGGATCCACGATCCGTCCCTTGAGGTCCCTGCCTGGCGTCGCGGCGTCCTGCCATCGCGCACCTGTCCCTTCCGCCTTGACGCAGCGCGGTATCACCCGCTGACCTGTCGGCCATGCGGTCCGATGGTGCAGAATTCCAAGCCATGCCATGCCTTGGTGGTGATGTCACAGTCCGCGCCATAGCCAGCAAATATGTGGCGTTGGTAGAACAATAGGGCGCTGAAACAGAGCATGCCCATGCTTCTGCACCACCACTTGTGCTCCTGCGAAGGCAGGAGCCAAGGCTAGCCGCCCCGTGCGCGCGTTGCGAGAGTGTTCATTTGTTCGCGCGAAGGCTCAGAGGGCGCAGAGAAGAAGGGGTGCGCGCGGAGACGCGGAGCAATCCAACCAACGCCGAAGGGTTCTCTTGCAGACACATCGCGAGGCGTGTTGGAAATCAAAGCGGCTTCGCCGCCGCTATTCTTCTCCGCGTCTCCAGATGAACCTGACTCTCGGCTTCAACCGCGCGGGCGGGGGTTCCCCAGTGCGGAGAGGACGCCGCGCAGGGTGCGCACTTCCAGATGGTTCCAGCCCGGCTTGGTGAGCAGCGTGCGCAACGTGCGCTTGGTGGCGCCCACGCGATCGGGCGGATAGAAGTAACCCGCGCCCTCCAGCAGCGCTTCGAGCTGTCCGATCATGCCGTCCAACTCGCCCTGCGGCGCGGGCGGCAGCAAGTCAGTGAGCGGCGGCTGGGCCAGATCCGCTGCCTTGGACCATTCATAAGCCGCGATAATGACTGCCTGAGCAAGATTGAGCGAACCGAATTCCGGATTAATCGGAATGGTGAGAATGCTGCGGGCCAAAGCAACCTCATCGGTTTCCAGTCCCGAGCGTTCGGGCCCGAAGACGATGGCCGAGCGGCCCCTCTCGGCGCGAATGGCAGCGGCCGCCTGCTCCGGGGTGAGCACTGGCTTGGTGACGCCGCGCTTGCGGACT
>DASRXY010000205.1:0-5388 GCA_035654035.1 Sphingobium sp.
CGACGGCGCTCGGCTTCGACGGGCCCACGCGCAACAGCCTCGACAGCGTCTCGGACCGGGATTTCGCGCTCGATTATCTGATGGCCGCCACGCAATGCGCGCTGCACCTCTCGCGCCTTGCCGAGGAGTTCATCATCTGGGCGAGCCAGCCCTTCGGCTTCATCAGCCTGCCCGACGCTTATTCGACCGGCAGCTCGATCATGCCGCAAAAGCGCAATCCGGACGCCGCCGAGCTGGTGCGCGGCCATGCCGGGCGCATCATGGGCTGCATGACGGCGCTCAGCGTCACTATGAAGGGCCTGCCGCTTGCTTATTCCAAGGACATGCAGGACGACAAGCCGCCGGTGTTCGAGGCACATGACCTCATTGGCCTCTCGATCACCGCCATGACTGGTATGGTCGAGACCACCACCTTCCGTACCGAGCGGATGCGCGCGCTGGCCGAGAGCGGTTTCGCCACCGCGACCGATCTGGCCGACTGGCTGGTGCGCGAGGGCGACGTGCCGTTCCGCGAAGCGCACCACATCACCGGTCGCGCCGTCAAGGCTGCCGAGGAAGCCGGCTGCGCGCTCGCCGATCTGCCGCTTGAGGTGCTGCGCGCTATTGATTCGCGCATCGACGATCGCGTCTATGCCGTGCTCACAGTCGATGCCTCGGTCGCCAGCCGCAAGAGCTATGGCGGCACCGCGCCCGAGCAGGTCCGCGCACGGATCGCCGAGGCGCGCGCCGCGCTGGATGCCGAGGGCCGGCCATGACGCCGCGCCGGCTCGCCCCGCTCCTCCTGCTGGGCTCGCTCGGCCTGCTCGCCGCCTGCGGATCGCGCACGCATCTGCATCCCCGGCCAGGCATGGGCACTGTGCCCAAGGCCGTCGCAGCCGAGGCGCCGCAGACGCCCGATCAGCTCATGACGCCCTCCACGCAGGCGCGGCCGGATCGTAAGGCGGACCTCCTCACGAAGTCCGAGGAGCGCCAGGACGACCCCTTCGACCTGCCGCCCGGCCCCGACAACGGCCGCTAGGGCGGGCAGCACGTGCGATGCTTGTCCCCGGCGGGCCCGGCCCAATTCATTCGCCAGGCCATCTCGTTCCGTTCAGCCCTCTTATTCGCTAGGCCGGATCAGCTGTTCGGCCAGACCATTCGCTAGGACCTTCCGCCATGGATCATTTCACTTACAAGAACGGCGTGCTCCATGCCGAGGACGTGCCGATGAGCGTCATTGCGGACGCAGTTGGCACGCCGGTCTATATCTACTCGCGCGCAACGCTCGAACGTCACGCCCGCGTCTTCCGCGAGGCGCTGGCCCCGCTCGAACGCACCCACATCGCCTTCGCCATCAAGGCCAATCCAAATCTTGCGGTACTACGCGTTCTGGCGCGCCAGGGCTTCGGCGGCGACATCGTCTCGGGCGGCGAGATGAAGCGCGCGCTGGCGGCCGGCATGGCGGCGCAGGACATCGTCTTCTCCGGCGTCGGCAAGACCCGCACGGAGTTGCGCGAGGCACTGGAGGCGGGTGTCGGCCAGTTCAACATCGAGCTGGAGGAGGAAGGCGAGGCGCTGGGCGATATCGCCGCCGCCATGGGCAAGCGCGCGATCGCCGTGCTGCGCGTCAACCCGGACGTGGACGCCGGCACGCATGCCAAGATCTCCACCGGCATGAAGGAAAACAAGTTCGGCGTGCCCATTGACGAGGCACCGGCCATCTTCACGCGGCTCGCCGCCCGACCCGGCCTCGACATGCGCGGTTTCGCGCTCCACATCGGCAGCCAGATCTTCGACCTCACCCCCATTGAGGCGGCCTATGCCAAGGTCGGCGCGCTGATGCAGGCGATGCGCGGACAAGGCCACGTTATCGACCGCATCGATCTGGGCGGCGGCCTCGGCGTTCCCTATGAGCGCGGCAAGGTACCGCCGAGCCCCGCCGTCTATGGCGAGATGGTCGCGCGCGTGACCCGCGGCTGGGACGTGACGCTGATGTTCGAGCCCGGCCGCGTCATCGTGGGCAATGCCGGCGTGCTGCTCACCCGCGTCATCTGGGTGAAGCCTGGCGTCATCCGCCCCTATGTGATCGTGGACGCCGCCATGAACGACCTCGCCCGCCCGGCCATGTACGATGCGTGGCACGATTTCGAGGCGGTCGCGCCCACCGGCGAACGCATGGTCGCCAACATCGCCGGCCCGGTCTGCGAGAGCGGCGACACCTTTGCCATGGCGCGCGACATAGACGCGGTGAAGAGCGGCGATCTCGCCGTATTCCGCACCGCCGGTGCTTATGGCGCGACCATGGCCAGCACCTACAACAGCCGCGCGCTGGTGCCCGAAGTGATGGTGGATGGCGACCAGTTCGCCGTCGTCGCCGAGCGCGTCCTCCCCGAGACGCTCATCGCCGCCGAGCCCATGCCGGATTTCCTGAAGGGCTGAAGAACCGCGCCGCGTCGGTGTGCGCACCGCCGCTCCCGTGGGCTCCTGCCCGCGCAGGAGCACGGCGGGGCTAGAAGGGGAGAGGCTTCCGCTGCAACGTGCCTGTGGGCGTGGTGCTTAAGGGCACGTGCGCGCGAGGGCGAGGCGATTGCGAGCGCTTGGCTTGCGGCCATTGATCCGCGTTTCCCTGCACCGGACTTCGTAGCGCGTTTGGCTTTCTGGAATTGCAGCCGCTCCTTCGGCTTCATCATCACCGTGCCCCACCCCGACACACCCCCGTGCTCCAGCCCAGGCAGGAGCCCAAGGCTCAGCCGAACCCACGCCGCCATCTCGACTCCCCGCCATGCCAGCGGCTAAACCCGGCGCTATGCACAGCCTCCCGCTTTTCGTGATCCTCGCCGGCCAGCCGGTGCTCTTGCTCGGCACGGGCGAGGCCGCCCAGGCCAAGCGCCGTCTTATCGAGCGCGCGGGCGGCATCCCCGTCACCGAGGAGGACGCGCGCGCCGCGCAAGCTCGCATCGCCTTCGTCGCGCTCGACGCGCCGGAGCAGGCCGCCGCCCGCCTGAAGGCCGCCGGCAAGCTCGTCAATGTCGTCGACCGGCCGGATCTGTGCGATTTCACCACGCCGGCCATTGTCGACCGCGATCCCGTACTGATCGCGGTCTCCACCGGGGGCGCCGCCTCCAGTCTTGCCGCGGCGCTGCGCCAGCGCCTCGAAACCCTGCTCCCTGCCCGGCTCGGCGCGCTCGCCACCGCACTCCAGGCCGCCCGCGCCGCATTGCGCGCGCGCTGGACCGATGCCGGAGACCGCCGCCGCGCGCTTGGCCTAGCGCTGGCTCCAGGCGGCGCGCTCGATCCGCTCGGGCCCGACCCCGATGTGACCGCCTGGCTTGCCGCAAGCGATGAGGCAGCCCCAAGCCGCCGCCTGGTCATCCGCCCCACCTCCGCCGATCCGGATGATCTCACGTTGGGGCAAGCCCGTGCCCTGGGTCTTGCGGACCGCGTCGTCCATCCGCCCGAGACGCCGCCGGCTCTGCTCGCGCGCGTCCGCGCGGATGCGACACGCCTCCTCCACCATGCCGGCATGCCCATCCCGCAAGCACCGGGCCTCACCGTCGTGATCGAGATGGCCGTCATCTAGAGCCGACCGCACTGCTCGCGCTCCCCTTGCCCCGGCGCGCAAAAAAGCTCATTCCCCCTTTCATGGCGACGACGGTGGACATCGCGCTCGATGCCCGGGCCGAACTGGGAGAGGGGCCGCGCTGGCATGCGGGCGAGGAGCGGCTCTACTGGGTCGACATTGCCCGCAATGCGCTGCACCGCTTCGATCCCGCGACCGGCACGGACGAAGTGCGCGTCTTCGATGCGCCGGTGGGCTGCTTCGCCTTCCGTGCCGGCGGCGGCCTGCTGCTCGCCATGAAGGACGGCCTTGCGCTTCTCGACGATTGGGTCGCCACGCCGCGCTCCTTCGGCGCACAGATTCTTGCCGACAAGCCGGACCTGCGCTTCAACGACGGCCGCACCGATCCGGCCGGGCGCTTCTGGGTCGGCAGCGTCAATACCGCCAAGAGCGCACGCGACGCCGCGCTCTACCGCGTGGATCCGGATGGTACGATCACGCTGGTCGAGGGTGATATGCTCACCTGCAACGGCGCTGCCTTCGATGCGCGGGGCACGGCCTTCCGCCATGCCGACACGCCTAGCCACGCGCTGCGCGGCTATGATGTCGATCCGGCGACGGGCACGCTCTCCGGCCGCCGCATCCTGCACCGCTTTCCGGACGGGCGCGGCCGGCCGGACGGCGGCTCGTTCGACGCACAGGGCGCCTATTGGACCGCTTTGTTCGATGGCGGCCGCGCCGTGCGGCTGGACGCAGACGGCACCATCCTCGCTACTGTCGAACTGCCCGTCACGCGGCCCACCATGATCGCCTTTGGCGGCGCGGACCTGCGCACCGCCTATGTCACCAGCGCCCGCACCGGCCTCGATGCGGCGCAGCTTGCCCGCCAGCCGCATGCCGGCGCCCTCTTCGCCTTCCGGGTCGATGTGCCCGGCTTGCCGGAGACGCCCTTCGCGGGCTGAAGAAAAGAGAGAAAGGAAACGAGACGATGCGGACCTTGCTGACAGGAGCGGCCATCGCCGCGCTGCTGACGACGGCGCCGGCTCAGGCCCAGTTCCGTGAAGCGCTGCCGGCAGCGCCTGCGCCGCAGACGAACGCGAGCGAGGCCAGCGACGGTAGTGGCGGCGGCGGTCTGCTGGGCGGCGTTTTCGGCTGCTCAGCCGACGGCAACAAGCAGGGACTGGCCGCCGTTATCGGCGGCGCAGCGGGCGCGTTCCTGGGCAATCGCATTGCCGGCAGTGGCAGCCGCACGCTCGGCACGCTGCTGGGCGGCGCACTCGGTGCGGCGGCCGGCTCGGCCGTGGGCTGCAAGCTCCAGAAGAACGACCGCGACAAGGCCGAGCAGGCCGCCCGCCGCGCGATCGAAACCGGGCAGAGCCAGAGTTGGTCGAATGCCGAGACCGGCGCATCCGGCCGCATCGATGTCGCCGATACCGCCAGCGCCGCCACCCTCGCCGACCTGCGCTTCGCCGAGGGCGTGGAGCCCGCGAGCAGCTTCGCGCGCGTCGCGGACAGCTACACCGCCCGCTCCGCCGTCAATATCCGCGCCGCGCCCAGCACAAGCAGCGCCGTGCGTGGCACGCTGCCTGCCGGCCAGCGGGTCTGGGTGCCCGCGCAGGTCAAGGGCCAGCCCTGGCTGCTGGTAAGCGAGAACGGCGTGGCCCAGGGCTATGTCTCCGCGCCTCTGCTGACGCGCGCCAGCACCGCCGACTGCAAGCTGGTGACGCAGAGCGTCAGCGTGCCCGGCGAAGCCGAGCAGGCGGAAACCTACCAGGCCTGCAAGGGCCGCGATGGCGCCTGGACGATGACGCGGGTGTAAGCGGGGCGGCGGGGGCAGGCGCGCACGGCGA
>DASRXY010000206.1:0-3233 GCA_035654035.1 Sphingobium sp.
ACGTCCAGCCGGGCGTGCGGCACCTGCTTGAGCGCCCGAATGACAAGGTCGCAGCCTTTAAGGGCAATCAGCCGCCCCACCAGGACGAAATGCCAGTTGATGCCCTCATGCCGTATCCGCGGCTGGTCACGCAGCTCGGCATCCACGCCGCTATCCAGCGTGAAGATCATCTGAGAGCGCTTGACGCCCCCCATTTCGAGCGCCGTGACCGTCCGCGCGCCCCCGGAAACGAAGAGGCGTTTCGCACGCCGCTTGCCCGCGAAGAGCAGGCGCTGGAGAAACTGCGTCGGCCGCAGCAGCCGCGCACCAATCAGCTTCGCGCGGCTCTCGCGATGGAGCAACGCGGGCGGATGGAGCAGATTGCCGTTGAGCGGCCCGATCACCACGGGGGCGCCCGGCACCGGAAAATACGGCAAGGACGGCGAGATGGGCGACGTGAAATGGACGATCCAGGGCCGCTTGCGCTTCACCTGCCGGCGCGCCTCGCGATTGAGCAGCCAGGCGCCGGCCACGCTCAGCAGCCATTTGGCGCGCAGCTTGAACAGGCCGACCTGCACCGGCCCATCCTCGACAAAGACGATGTCGAGATCGTCGCGATATTGAGCGATCTCCTTGCGCACGCGGGCGTGTGTGACCTGCGTGACGTCAAAGCCCAGCGCCGTATAGCCCTCCAGGATACGGAGCGCCTTGACGGCCTCGCCGCCCATGCGCCGGGAGATATTGGGCGCAACCAGCAGAATGCGGGGGCGCTCCGGAGACGCGTCGGTCATCATAGTCTCCCCCTGCCCGCGCGCGATCCGCCCGGCCCCGGCCGCCGCTTAGCCCTGCGAGGCGAGGACCGCACGCTCCGGCTCCACCTTGCTGCGTTTGATCCCCGGCCAGATCAGGCCAATGGCATGATCGATCAGGAAGATGGAGATAAGCGCGGTCATGAAGGTGGTTATGCCCGCAAAATCGTGGAGATAGCCTTGAGCCACCGCCTCGCCGCCATAATAAGTGAGCAGCACCAGGAAGAGAATGCGCACCAGATTAGCGAAGACCGCCACCGGCACCACCGCCAGGAACAGCAGCAGCGAATAGCGCACGTTGGCGTGGTGCCGCAGATAGACATAAAACAGCGCAATGGCCGAAAGCGAGATCAGCGAGTTGAGGCCCGAGCAGGCATCCGCGACCAGCAACTGATATTGGCCGATCTGGATCGTCACGCCAGCCGACGCAATCGGATAGCCGACCAGATAGAGGAAGCCCACGGCCCACTCCGACAACGCGATCTTGAGCGGATTGGTGATGATGGTCACCAACGTCTCGGGCGGCGGGAAGATGAAGAGCAGATAGAAGAGCGGGAACCACATGATCTTGAGCGCGCGCCAGCCGATGGCGCTGTAGAGCGTCACGACCAGCACGAAATACATGAGGTATCCCTCAAGCTCGATGATCTTCGAGACGCGCGCGACAAAATAGAGAAAGAGCAGCGGCACGAAGGCAAGGGCGACCTTGAACCCCGGCGCGGGCTCGGCGAAGGGCCGCGCATTCTGCCATTCCCGATACATGAGCCACAGGCCCGTCGCGAGCACGATCGGCCCGTGAGCCCCCTGCTCCGTCGACCAGCTGCTGCGCGCCACGAACAGCATCGTCGGCAGCAGAATAGCCAGAACCCCGGCGACAATCACCGGATTCGCCAGCAGCCATTGGAACGGAGATTGCGCCGATCTATCCGACATCCGGGAATTTGCTCCTATTGTCATATGCCTGCCGGTTCGTGCCAATCTCTTATCCCGCTCAAGTTAATAGCAGGTGTGAGATGGATAGACGGGCCGGGCCAAGCCCGCAATATCCCGCCTCCACCCGCTCTGCCGGGGTGGATGGCCGATAAGCCCTGCCCGGAGGCTAGGCGCGTGCATCACCGAGCGGAGGGTCGGCAAGGCTCGCACCGGCGCTCCCTCGCCGCCCTCAGCTCTGTGCGGGAAGATGGCGCGCGCGCCACCGGTCCAGCGCGGCACGGGCGCGGTCGGTATAGGCGAGCTTGCGATCCTTCTTGCGCACGGTTTCGTCCAGAATGGGCGGAAAGAGGCCGAAATTGACGTTCATCGGCTGGTAGCTCTCGGCCTCGGCGCCGCCGGTGATGTGGCCGTGCAGCGCGCCCAGGGCCGTCTCTGCCGGCGGCGGGGGCAGCGTACGGCCCGCCAACTCGGCCGCCGTCATCAGGCCCGCGAGGAGGCCCACGGCGGCGCTTTCCACATAGCCTTCACAGCCCGTGATCTGGCCGGCGAAGCGCACATGCGGCATCGCCTTGAGGCGCAACGCCTCATCGAGCAGCACGGGGCTGCGGATGAAGGTGTTGCGGTGCAGGCCGCCCAGCCGCGCGAACTGCGCATTCTCCAGCCCCGGAATGGTACGGAACAGCGCGACCTGCGCCTCATATTTGAGCTTGGTCTGGAAGCCGACCATGTTCCACAGCGTGCCGAGCGCATTGTCCTGCCGAAGCTGCACCACCGCATAGGGCCAGCGCCCGGTGCGCGGATTGTCGAGGCCCACCGGCTTCATGGGGCCGTGGCGCAGCGTGTCCACCCCGCGCTCGGCCATCACCTCGATGGGCATGCAGCCCTCGAAATAGGGCGTGTCGGTCTCCCACTCCTTGAACTCGGTCTTGGGCCCGTCGCGCAGGCCCTGAACGAACGCCTCATATTGGGCCTTGTCCATGGGGCAGTTGATATAATCCTTGCCGTCTCCCTCCGGCGAGCCCTTGTCCCAGCGGCTGGCCTTCCAGGCGATCTCCATATCGATGGTGTCGCCGTGGACGATCGGCGCGATGGCGTCGAAGAAAGCGAGCTGGTCGCTGCCTGTGGCGCGCGCGATGGCCTGCGCCAGCGGCGCCGCGGTGAGCGGGCCGGTCGCGACGATGACGGGCCCCTGCGCGGGAAGCGCGTCCACCCGCTCGCGCACCAGCTCGATCAGCGGATGCGCCGCAATGGCCTGGGTGACGCCGGCCGCAAACAGGTCGCGGTCCACGGCCAGCGCCGATCCGGCGGGCACGCGCACCTTGTCCGCGCAGGCCATGATGAGCGAGCCGAGCGCGCGCATCTCCTGATGGAGCAGGCCGACGGCATTGCTCTGCGCATCATCCGAGCGGAAACTGTTGGAGCAGACCATCTCGGCCAGCGCGTCGGTCTGGTGCGCCGGCGTGGTTTCGCCGCCACCGCGCATTTCCGAGAGGCGCACCGGGATGCCCCCCT
>DASRXY010000207.1:0-1671 GCA_035654035.1 Sphingobium sp.
CCGGGCGGCCTTTATGGCCGCTTCGCACGCCTCGGCGCCGGAATTGCAGAAGAAGACCTTTTCGGCGAACGTCGCCGCCACCAGCCGCTCGGCGAGCCGCTCCTGCCCCTCTACACGATAGAGGTTGGAGGTATGCCAGAGCTTGCCGGCCTGCTCCGTCAGCGCTGCGACGAGACGCGGATGGGTATGGCCCAGCACGTTGACGGCAACGCCGGAGGCGGCGTCCAGATAACGCTCGCCGGATTTGGTGATGAGCCAAGCGCCCTCGCCCCGTTCGAAAACGAGGTTCTGGCGCGCATAGGTGCCCATGACCGCCGGTGAAGGGCCAGTTATAGCAGCAGCGGCCTTGGGGGAGGTCTCCGAGGCCGCGAAGGATGCGGACATCGGTCAGCCCACCCTCGTGCAGCGAAGCATCGCTGAAATCAAAAAAGGCCACCTCCGCGGCGGCCCAGAAGCGCCCTAGATACGCGCGGGCCGCTGCTCTGTCAACGGAAGGGAATGCCAACGCAGGGGATTTTGGGCCACGATCGCGGCCGGCCCCGGGGCTGGCTGCGCCGTGGAGGGGGCCGGAGGCGAGGGCAAACTTCACCGCTGGACCAGACACCTGGGGATTGACTGATTCCCCCGGCACGTCATGCGCCGGTCGAGCCCAAAACAGTAGGCAAATCCGCCACTGAGCGCGCCGTTGCGTGTTGCGAATATACCACCTGTCCCGTGGGATGCCCCGAATGGACGGCGTCCGATCTTGTAGCCCCAATTCTGCCTGTTGTAGGCTTCTACCTGTCACGGCACGAGGTTTCGCGTTCAGCGAGGCATCCTCGTCCTAGTAAGCGCGTGTGTGCTGGCGAAGCAGTAGCTTCGCCGTGTTGATTTGCGCCCCGCGTCAAGCGTCTTCGTGTCCGCGTCTTCTCAGTAAAGCGTCCCCGTAAACCGGTCAGGCATTGGCTTGTCGCGTTCGTCGTAGCGTGCCCGCACGCTCCGCGCCGCGCCCATGTCTGTCCCGACTGTCAATCGGTGTGCGCCTAGGCTAGCGCGCGCCCCTGATGCTCAGGGAGCGAATTTTTATGGCTTGGACGGATGAGCGTGTGGAGCTGTTGAAAAAGCTATGGGGCGAGGGGCTGAGCGCTAGCCAAATCGCCGGCCGGCTTGGCAGCGTCACCCGTAACGCCGTGATCGGCAAGGTTCACCGGCTCGGCCTTTCCGGCCGCGCCACCACCTCGCGCATGAAGAGCCACCGGCCCCGGCCGCGCATGGCGGCTTCCAAACGCATGGCCAAGACCCGCTTCGCCACCACCGGCAATCCCGCTTTCCGCGCGCTCTATCAGGCCGAGCAGGAAGCCTTCGTTCCGCAGGTGGAGGAGATCGTGATCCCGCTCAAAGAGCGGAAGACCATCCAGACGCTGGTCGAGTGCTCCTGCCGCTGGCCGATCGGCGACCCGCAGGCCGCCGACTTCCACTTCTGCGGTAAGAACAAGGTCCCTGGGCTGCCCTACTGCGAGTTCCACGCCCGCCGCGCCTTCCAGCCGCCGCAGGCGCGCCGCCGCGACCGCGAGATCGTCGAGCCGATGGTTGCGATCGATACCACGCAGCCGCGCAAAGAGCCGGCCTGAGACGCGGATACCCCGCCGCGCTCATCTTCTCCATGCACGATTGCGCCGGGCGATGAGCCCG
>DASRXY010000208.1:0-4293 GCA_035654035.1 Sphingobium sp.
GCGCGCCAGCGGGCCGAGCATGAGCAGCGCCAACAGCACCAGCGTGACGGGCCCCACGATCATGTTGAAGTAAGGCGGCCCCACCGAGACGCGCACGCCCATCATCTCGGTAAGCAGCGGATAGAGCGTACCGATGAAGACCAGTCCCAGGATGACGCACAGCAGCAGGTTGTTGAGCACCAGGAACGCCTCGCGGCTCACCGGCTCGAAGCGCTTGCCTTCGTTCACCGTGCCGATGCGCAGCGCGAAGAGAATGAGCGCGCCGCCGATATAGAGGCCGAGCAGCATGAGCAGGAAGCCGCCGCGCGTGGGGTCGACCGCAAAGGCATGGACGCTGGTGAGAATACCCGAGCGCACCAGGAAGGTGCCGACCATCGACATGGCGAAGCCGATCACCGAGAGCATGATCGTCCACGCCCGCAGCGCATCGCGCGCGGCGAGCACGGACGCGCTGTGAAACAATGCCGTCGCGGCCAGCCAGGGCATAAGCGAAGCGTTCTCCACCGGATCCCAGAACCACCAGCCGCCCCAGCCCAGCTCGTAATAGGCCCAGTAGGAGCCCGCCGTGATGCCGATGGTGAGCATGATCCAGGCGGCGAGCACCCACGGCCGCACGGCGCGGGCGAAGCGCGCATCCACCTGCCGCGTGACCAGCGCGCCGACGGCGAAGGAGAACGCGACCGACAGGCCGACATAGCCCAGATAAAGCGTGGGCGGATGGAAAGCGAGACCGGGGTCCTGAAGCAGCGGATTGAGCCCCTGCCCGTCCGCCGGCGCCGGGTCGAGCCGGGCGAAGGGATTGGAAGCGAACAGCAGGAACGCATAGAAGCCGAGCGAAATCAGCGCCTGCGCGCCCAGCGTCGCATAATGTGTCGCACGGTCCAGCCCGCGCTCGAACAGCGCCACGGCACCGCCGGCGATGCTCATCACCGTCACCCACAGCAGCATGGAGCCCTCGTGATTGCCCCAGGCGCCTGCAAACTTGTAGATGAACGGCTTCATCGAGTGGCTGTTGGCGGCCACCAGATAGACCGACATGTCCGAGCGCAGGAACAGCGTGACGAGCAGCACGAAGGCGAAGGCGGCGAGCCCGCCCTGCGCCAGCGCGACCGGCCGCATGAGGCGCGCGGCAATGGCATTGCCCTGCGCCACGGCAACCCAGGCGAGCACCAGTTGGAGCCCGGCCAGCAGCGCGGCCAGCCACAGGGCGGCAAGTCCGGTTTCAGCGATCATTGCGCGGTCGCTTCGACCTTGTGCGTGGTTTCGTCGTAGGTGATGCCAGCCATCTCGCGCGGCATGTAGCGCTCGTCATGCTTGGCGAGCAGTTCCTTCGCGCGGAAGACCCCGCTTTCATCGAAACTCCCCTCGGCGATGGCGCCCGAGCCTTCCTTGAACAGGTCCGGCGCGATGCCCGAGAAGCTGGCCGGCACCTGTGCCTGCCCGTCGCTGAGCTGGAAGTTGATGGTCACGCCGTCCGCCTGCCGCTCGATGCTGCCGGGCACGACCATGCCGCCCAGACGGATGGCGCGGCCGGGCTCGATCGCTTCCTTGCGCACTTCGCTGGGCGTAAAGAAATAGGCGGCCTGGTCCTTGAGCGCGGACATGGCGAGCAGCACCGCGCCGATCATGGCGGCGAGCGCCAGCAGAATGAGGACGAGGCGCTGATGCTTGCTCTTGAGGGGGCCGCGCGGCGCGGCAGTGGTGGCCATGGCTCAGCTCCGTTCGCGCAGCGCGTCGGCGCGCGTCTCGGCATCGCGGGCTGCGCGCCAGGCCCAGAGGCTGGTTCCCACCACGCCGGCGAGCATGATGGCATAAGCGGAAAAAACGAAAGGCCAGGGATTCATCGATTATCCTCGCGCCATGCGGCGCTGCCGCGCCTCGATACGCGTCTCGGCCAATATGGCGCGCATCCGCAAAAGAACAATGGCCGAAAACCAGAGCGAAAAACCCAGAAAACTCAGCAGCAACTGCCAGAGCATCGATGAGTCGATGCTGCTGCCGGTCAGGGTGATGCTCCGCCCCTGATGGAGGCTGTTCCACCACACCACCGAATAATGGATGATCGGCAGGTTGATCGCGCCGACCAGCGCGAAGATGGCTGTGGCGCGACTGACGCCGCCGCCCTGCTCGTTGTCCGCGCTCGCCCGCGCCAGGGCGATGTAGCCCAGATAGAGGAAGAGCAGGATGAGCATGGAGGTCATCCGTCCGTCCCATTCCCACCAGGTGCCCCAGGTCGGCCGCCCCCAGATCGAGCCGGTCGCGAGGCAGATGGCGGTGAACAGCGCGCCCGGCACGGCGATGCCCCGCCCCGCCACGGCGGCCAGCGGATGGCGCCAGACAAGCTGCATGATCCCGGCGATGGTCAGGCCCGTCCAGCCGCCCATGCCCAGCCAGGCAGCGGGCACATGGATATAGAGGATGCGAAAGCTCTCGCCCTGCAGATAATCGGCCGGGGCCAGCAGCAGCCCGGCGAGGCAGCCAGCGAGCGCCAGCGCGGCCCCCGTCCAGAAGAGCCACGGCGTCAGCGGCCGGGCGATGCCAAGGAAGCGGCGCGGATTCGCAAACGCATGCATGGCGCCTCCTTTAGAGCGGTCGGACGACGGAGGCCAGAGCGTTGACGCCCCTCACGTTGACAATGTCTCATTGTTTCGGCCGTCATGCTGCTGCGCCCTCCCTGTCGCGCCGACCGCGCGCATGCGAACGGGACTCGGCCCCCTCCTCCCGCTTGTATCGCGCAACCTGTCCCCCAATCGCGGGACAGGGATTTTTTGTGTCAATGGGGCGACAAAGCGCAAATCTCTTCCTATATGCGCGGCGAGAACGGGCGGCCCGCGGGCTGCCACCCCCTGCTGTCAATCGAGTGCGCGCGCATGTTGACCACCCATCCTTTCGACGACGACAAGCTGCGGGAGGAATGCGGAATTTTCGGGGTTTACGGCGTGGAACGCGCCTCTGCCATGGTGGCGCTCGGCCTCCACGCCCTCCAGCATCGCGGGCAGGAAGCGGCGGGAATCACGAGCTGGGACGGGCGCGATTTCCACAGCCAGCGCGCCATGGGCCATGTCGCGGGCAATTTCGATAATGAGGAAGTGATCCGCCAGCTCGCCGGCCGTGTCGCCTGCGGGCATGTGCGCTACTCCACCACCGGCGAAACAGCGCTGCGCAACGTGCAGCCGCTCTATGCCGAGCTGTCCTCCGGCGGCTTCGCCATTGCCCACAACGGCAACATCTCCAACGCCATGCACCTGCGCAAGCGGCTGGTGCGCGATGGCGCGATCTTCCAGTCCACCAGCGACACAGAGGTCATCATCCACCTCGTCGCCAAGTCGCGTTATCGCACGCTGCTGGACCGCTTCATCGACGCGCTGAAGCAGATCGAGGGCGCCTATTCGCTGATCTGCCTGACGCCGGACGCGCTCATCGCCTGCCGCGATCCGCTCGGCATCCGGCCACTCGTCATGGGCAAGCTCGGCGAGGCCGTCATCTTCGCCTCCGAGACGGTCGCTTTCGACGTTGTGGGCGCCGACTATGTGCGCGACGTGGAGCCGGGCGAGCTGATCGTGGTGACGCAGGGCGGCGAAATCCGCTCGCATCGGCCATTCGGCGATCAGACCCGGCCGCGCCCCTGCATTTTCGAGCATGTCTATTTCTCGCGCCCCGATTCGATCGTGGACGGCAACAGCGTCTATTCGGTGCGCAAGCAGATCGGCGCTCAGCTCGCGCTGGAGAGCCCGGTCGATGCCGATCTCGTCATTCCCGTGCCGGACAGCGGCGTACCGGCCGCCATCGGCTATGCCCAGCAATCGGGCATTCCCTTCGAGCTGGGCATCATCCGCTCGCATTATGTCGGGCGCACCTTCATCCAGCCCGGCGACAAGGTCCGCCATCTGGGCGTCAAGCTCAAGCACAATGCCAATCGGGCGCTGATCGCCGGCCAGCGCGTGGTGCTGATCGATGATTCGATCGTGCGCGGCACCACCAGTCTCAAGATCGTGCAGATGATGCGCGATGCCGGCGCGCGCGAGGTGCATATGCGCATCGCCAGCCCGCCGACACGGCATAGCTGCTTCTATGGCGTCGACACGCCCGAGCGCGGCAAGCTGCTGGCTCACAAGATGGACGTGGCGCAGATGTGCGCCTTCATCCATGCCGACAGCCTCGCCTTCATTTCCATCGACGGGCTCTACAAGGCGGTGGGCGAAACCCATCGCGATCCGCAAAACCCGCGCTATTGCGACGCCTGCTTCACCGGCGACTATCCCACCGTCCTTACCGACGTCGACGAGCTCTCGC
>DASRXY010000209.1:0-4400 GCA_035654035.1 Sphingobium sp.
TTCCAAGGGAGGGGCAGGCGGTGGGCGTCACGCAGCGAACGGCGGGATGGCGAGCGCCGCGCCCTTGAGGAGGTGCGGACTTTGGATCGCTATGCTTTCAAGGGAGCCTGCTGATGGCCGCGATCTCCCCTGATCGCATCGCGGCGATCCTGCGGCGGCAGGAGGAAGTACAGGCGCAGATGGCCCGGCCGGACCTGGAACCGGCCGAGTTCGTGCGGCTCTCCAAGGATTATGCCGAGCTGGAGCCAGTGGTGCAGGCGGCTGCGGAGGTCGAGACCCTGCGCCGCGAGCTGACCGAGCTTGAGGCCATGCTTGCCGATCCCGAGATGAAGGCGATGGCGCAGGAAGAACTGGAGAGCGTGCGCGCGCGGCTGCCGGAGGCGGAGCATCGCCTCGCCGTCGCCCTGCTGCCCCGCGATGCGGCCGATCAGCGCCCGGCCATGCTGGAAATCCGCGCCGGCACAGGCGGCGACGAGGCGGCCCTGTTCGCCGGCGACCTCTTGCGCATGTATCAGCGCTATGCCGAGACGCAGGGCTGGCGCGTCGAGATCATCTCCGCCAGCGCCTCCGAGCAGGGCGGCTTCAAGGAAGTGATCGCCTCGGTCACGGGTACCGGCGTGTTTGCCCGGCTCAAGTTCGAGAGCGGCGTGCACCGCGTGCAGCGCGTTCCGGTGACGGAGAGTGGCGGGCGCATCCACACCAGCGCGGCGACCGTGGCGGTCCTGCCGGAAGCCGAGGATGTGGACGTGCAGATCAACGAGGCGACGGACCTGCGCATCGACGTCTATCGCGCTTCCGGCTCGGGCGGGCAGCATGTGAACACGACCGACAGCGCCGTGCGCATCACGCACTTGCCGACCGGCCTTGTCGTCACCCAGCAGGACGAGAAATCCCAGCACAAGAACAAGGCCAAGGCGCTCAAGGTGCTGCGCACGCGGCTCTATGAAATGGAGCGTGAACGCGCGCAAAGCGCACAGGCCGGCGCGCGCAAGGCGATGGTTGGCTCGGGCGACCGCTCGGAGCGCATCCGCACCTATAATTTCCCGCAGGGGCGCGTGACCGATCACCGCATCAACCTGACGCTGCACCGCCTCCCCGACATTCTCGAAGGTCCCGGGCTGGACGAGGTGATCGCCGCGCTGATTGCCGAGGACGAAGCGGCGCGGCTGGCCCAGCTCGACATGGTGGCCTGACATGGCTGGCGAAGGGGAGGGGGCGCCGGCTTCGGGCGGCGCGTCCTCGCGCGGTCCTTGCCCACTGGAGCAGTGGCTGCGGCAGGCAGCGGCGCGATTGGCGGCGGTGAGCGACACGCCCCGGCTTGATGCCGAGTTGCTTGCCGCCCATGCGCTCGGCCTCCAGCGCAACGCGATGATCCTGCGGCTGCCGGAGTTGGCGTTGCCCGACGGGTTGGATGCGCTGCTGGCGCGGCGTCTCGCGCGCGAGCCGATCGCGCAGATTGTTGGCACGCGCGATTTCTGGAGCCTCACTCTCAAGGTGACGCGCGACGTGCTGGTGCCCCGGCCGGATAGCGAGACGCTGATCGAGGCGGCGATCGACCACTTCGAGGGCCGCGCCGCGCCGCGCCGCATTCTCGATCTCGGCACCGGATCGGGCGCGCTGCTGCTCGCCGCGCTGGACCAGTGGCGCGCTGCGACTGGCCTTGGCATCGACCGTTCCCCGGCGGCGCTGGCCGTGGCGCGGGAGAATGCGGCGCGCACGGGTCTTGCCGCGCGTGCGGCGTTCGCAGCGGGAGACTGGGGCGCGGGCCTTGCCGGGCGGTTCGATCTCATCCTGTGCAACCCGCCCTATATTCGCGACGATGCCATGCTGCCCCCCGATGTGGCGCATTATGAGCCCGCGCTGGCGCTGTTCGGCGGTGCCGACGGGCTCGATGCCTATCGCGCCCTGGCGCTTCAGACCGGCGGACTGCTGGCGCCGGGCGGCGTCGCGCTGTTCGAGATCGGCTTCGATCAGGGGGAGAGCGCGGCCGCTTTGTTTCGCGCGCAGGGCTTCGCGGTGGCCGTGCGGCGGGACCTTGCGGGCAATGCCCGCTGTCTTGCGGTGACGCCGGACTGAAGAGACTTTCTTGCCCCGAAGGTGCCGATGCGCGGGCGTGCGCGTCGCCTCGAAATTGGCCGGTGACGAAAGGTGAGCGGCCCCTCTTCCCTTTTGCCGGGGACGTCCCCATATGGCACGGGTCGCGCTTTTTTAACCGTCCCATGCGATTTTCGCTTGGTTTGAAGGACCGGACGGTCTATCTGGCGAGCCAAGATTGCTGCGGGCCGCGCGCGGGGGGCGCCGGGCGAGCGATCTGCTCCCACAGTTTTGGCGGCGTTCGAGAATGGAGCCGTTGGCCGAAGCGCGGGGCGCAAGGGCAGGAGTCCGCCCTTCCGCCGGCTGCAGCGCGCTTGAGGTTCAGGGCCGCGCCATCAGGGACAAAAAGGGTTTTTGTCGTAAGCATAGGGACGAACCGTTGATCAACAATCGTCAGGCCGGTCGCCGTCGCGGCCGGAACAATCCGCGCCAGCAAGGCGGCGGCAATCGCGGCAATGGTGATTCAGGCAACCGGATCGACAGTCGGGCACGCGGCAACGCGGCGCAACTGCTGGAGAAATACCGCAACATGGCGCGCGACGCGCAAATGGCGGGCGACCGGGTGAACGCCGAATATTATCTCCAGTTCGCCGATCATTATTTCCGCGTGCTCGCTGACAATCGCGCGCGCCAGGAAGAGCAGCAGGCGCGCTTCCGCCGCAATGACGAGCCCGAGGTCGACAGCTTCGAGATCGGCGATGAAGGCGAAGAGAGCGGCCTGGAAGAAGGCGACGAATCCACCGCTGACCAGAACGGCGCGGAGGCGGTCTCCGCCAATCAGGAGCGACCCTCGCGCCGCCGCAACGAAGGCGGTGAGCCGGCCCGCCCGCGCGAACGCCGCGAGCGCAGCGACCGGAAGGACGAGCGCGCCGAGCGCCGTCCCCGTAGTGCCAACGCCAATGACGATGGCGATGGCGATGAGAATGAAGGCCTCAATCTCGCTGCTCTGCCGCCGGCCATTGGCCGCAGCGAGACGAGCGCGCCTGTCGAGGTCGCCGGGAGCGAGGAGGAGGAGCCCGCCGCGCCCAAGCCGCGCCGTGGACGGCGTCCGCGTCAGGCCGAAGCCGCCGAATAAGCGCTCTTTGTGAGCGAGCGAAGAGGCCTGGGGCATGCTCCGGGCCTTTTTGCGTTTGGTGGCGCCGTTAAGCCGCGAGCCATCAGCATCGCGCCATAAAGCCGCAAGACTGTCCGAGAGAGAGCATGGCCCTTCGTTTCCCTCGTCCCTTCATCCTCCTTGGGAGTTGCGGTGCTGCCTTCGGGCTGATCGCCGCCACACCGCAGGCTCAGACCGACGCTGCGCCCGGCGACCAGACGGCGCTGCGCGAGAAGGGCCGCGCGCTCTTCCAGGAGATGGGGTGTTTCCAGTGCCACAGCCTTGCGGATGCTGATGCCAACGGCGCCTATGCGCCGGCCTTCGACGGCAATGCGCATCTGAGCCGCGCGTTTATCATCGCCACGCTGACTGATGGACGCGGTGACATGCCGAGCTTCGCCGGTTTGATGAGCGAAGCGGACATGGCCCTGCTCGCCGACTATCTGATGGCGGCGCGCCAACCCTGAAGACGTGCCCGCGGGCTTCCGTCGCTGGCGCGAAGAGGCCCTCGCAGTGACGGACGCGGGCCGAATCCGGATCCAGCCGACCAGCCTAGCCGCCCTGGGCTCCTGCCTGCGCAGGAGCACGCGAAGGGGTATATCTGACGGACTGGCGCTTTCCCGCCCGACGGGTTCAATCCCGGTTCCAGCATTGTCGTCGCGCACCGCCAGAGGCGCCGTTGCTGCCGCGCCGCCGATCGGGCTGCCTCCGGCACATCTGGATCACACCCATTTGGCTCTTGCCGGCGCAGGAGCACAAAGGGGGTAAATCCGCAAGCGTAGGTGAGGGCCAGTGGAGCGAGCCTTGCCGGTCTTCGGCGGCCAGGTCGCGCACCCAGCCGGCAGCCGCCGTCCAGAATATCGGCCTCCGCCCGGATCGCCGATACGGCCGCCGTCCCGTGCTCCGCCTGCGCGCTCGCGCCTATCCGGCCAAAGTCACCTCGGCCAGCTTTTCACCAGCCCTGCACCCCTAGAATTTGCCCCGCAGCGTGATGCCGTAGGTGCGCGGTTCGGCGAGATAGGCGGAGAAGAGCTGGTTGCTCATCGTCGCGCCGGAGCGGCCGAGCTGGTTCACCGACTGGTTGTTGGGCGCCGAGCTTTGCAGCGGGCTGTTGAAGGCCACCTGCGTATAGCGCTCGTTGAAGATGTTCTGGCCCCATAGCTCGATGGCCCAGCGTTCGTCGGGGCCCCGCACGCCCAGGCGCGCGTTGGCG
>DASRXY010000210.1:0-10451 GCA_035654035.1 Sphingobium sp.
GGCCGGGCGTGGCGGGGGCAGGCCGACGAGCTGCTCATAGGTCGCGGCAAGGCGCGCATAGATGCCGGTGATCGCGCGCCGGTAGGGTTCATCGCGCCGGCTCGGCGATTCATCGCCGCTCGCCGCCGCCAGCTCCCGCACGCCCGCCGGTACCGCCGCCAGCTCCGAGGAAATGGAGAGTTGCGCGCCCAGATCGTGCAGCATGTCCATATAGACGCGCAGCGCCGACCCGCAGGCGCGATTGAGGGCCATGCGCAGCTGGTCGGCCTCTACATAGGGGTTGCCGTCGCGGTCGCCGCCGATCCAGGTGCCCACGCGCAGGAAGCTCGGCACGCGGCGGCCCATCACCCGGTCCCAGCGCGCATGCAGGCTCGGCAGCACGGGCATGAACACATCGCGGAAATAAGAGAGCGCATTGTCGATCTCGTCGCGCACGAACAGCCGCTCGCGGCGCAGCGGCCGCGTCTGCCAGAGCAGCGCGATCTGGCGACGGATCGCCTCGTCGATGGGCTCGCCTTCGGCCGTCTCCAGCGCGCCATAATCACGCTGGGCCATCAGGTCCGCGATGATGTTGCGATGATCGATCGTGCTCTTGCGCCGCACCTCGGTCGGGTGCGCGGTGAGCACCGGCGCGACCAGCCCCTTTTCCATGAGCGCGAGAATAGCCTCCGGCCCAATGCCGTGATCGTTGAGCCGCGCGACAGCACGGGCCACTTCCGCATCCGGCTCAACGGCCATGCCCTGCCGATCCTCAGCCAGGTTGGCGAGCATGGAGAAGAGCATGAACCCGCGCACGAAGGCGATGGTGTCGTCCAGCGTCAGGGCGGAAAGGCCCGCGTCGAGCCCGGCCGCCGGAGCCAGCCCGCGGGCGCGGTCCACGGAGGCGGAGCGGATCGTCTCAGTCTGCTCGAACAGACGCTCGCCGCCATAGATGCGAATGACCTCGCCGAGCAGCCGCCCGAGATAGCGAATGTCCGGGTTCTGAGTGATAGGGGGCCGTGCAGCTGCCATGACGTGATGCTGCATCGCAACGGGAGATGGGTCAAGCGCGCGGAAGGTCTAATAGCGCCAGCGGCCGCCCTCATGGCATAGATCGTCCGGAACGCGACTCATCCACCGCGATGCGAAGCGCCGTAGAAAGCGTCAGCCCGTAAGCGCCGCGCTCAGGCGGTCTCCAGCGTGCATTGGAGCGGGTGCTGGTTCTGGCGGGCGAAGTCCATCACCTGATTGACCTTGGTTTCGGCTACTTCGTAACTGAACACGCCGCACACGCCCACGCCCTTCTGGTGGACGTGGAGCATGACGCGGGTCGCCTGCTCGATATCCATGCGGAAGAAGCGCTGGAGCACTTCCACGACGAATTCCATCGGCGTGTAATCGTCGTTCAGCATCAGCACCTTGTACGGCGTCGGCTTGCGCGTGCGGGCCCGCGCCCGGGTCGCGATGCCGAGGCCGGGACCGCCGGGTCCATCCTCGTCGCGCCGTTCGGCCATACGCGGCGCCACCGCCGCCGGGAGGTCCTTCGTGTGCATGGTCTGAAAATAGGTCATGGCAGGGGTTGGTTGCAAGGGTGGAGGGGCGGCCCGGAAAAAAAGGCGGCCCGAAACGGACCGCCTTTCCCCTGAACCTCGATTTCAGTCGTCGGGCTCAGGCCGCGAGCGACTTCACCTTGTCGGTAACGACCGCCACGCGGTTGCTGATCGGCTTGGCGACATCGCCGGCGAGCTTGAGCACGGCCTCGCTGTTGCGGGCCGCCTGCGAGGCAAGACTGTCGAGCGAGGCGCTCAGCAGCTCGCTCTGGAGCTGGAAGAAATCGGCCGGCGTCTTGACGGCGGCGAAGCTCTTGAACGTGGCCGTCGACTTCTCGAACGACTTGCGGCTGAATTCCACCGCTTCCTGGCTCATCGTCTCGACGCCCTTGGCGGCGATCCGCGAGGATTCGACCAGCGCCTCGACATTGCCCTTGGTCAGCTCGCCCAGCTCCTCGAACAGCTTGGCGGACTTCTCGACGGCGCTCTTCGCCTTCTCGTTCATTTCGGCAACCGCGCCCTGAAAGCGGGTCTTGGCTTCATCGGCGTAGGTCTTGGCGGTATCCATGGCGTCGGTCATGATCAATGGGCCTTTCGTGGGTTCAGCCGCAGCAGGCACATGCCGAGGGCTGGAAATTTCTGGTGTGAACGGCGCTTCTGCCGCGTCGACCACCGGTGCAACGCGTGGCTCCACAGTGGGAGCGGACGCGGGAACCGGCGCCGGCTTGGGCGCTTCCTGGGTCTTCACAGGGGCTGTCGCCGCCTTGACGGCAATGGCGGCGGGCGCAACCGCCGACTCAGCCTTGCGCGCGACGGGCGCACGGCGGGAAGTCGGCCTTTTCGTGGGCGTCCGTACCAAAACGAGACTCCTGCGTTCTTATGCTGCATTGCAACATAAGCGAACAGGGCTCGCGGATCAAGCGAAATTTGATGCACTGCACAAAATACCGCCCGCCCGCCGGGACTCCGGTGGCCGCGATTGCCAGCGGATGGGACGAGGTCTCAGGTCTCGGACCAGAGCCGCAGCAGATTGTGATAGACGCCAGTGAGCTGGAGAATGGCGTCCTGATCCGCACCGTCCTGAGTCAGCTTCTGGATGGAGGTATCCAGCTCGAACAGCATACGCCGCTGGCTGTCGTCGCGCACCAGGCTCTGGATCCAGAAGAAGGAGGCAAGGCGCGCGCCGCGCGTCACCGGCTCGACGCGATGGAGACTGCTGGAGGGATAGATGACGGCATCGCCGGCTGCCATTGCCACGGCATGCTCGCCATAGGTATCGCTGATGACGAGGCGGCCGCCCTCATAGTCCGCGGGATCGTTGAGGAAGAGCGTGCACGAGACGTCCGAGCGCAGATGCTCGCCCTCGCCAATGCTCATCACCGCGCCATCGATGTGGAAGCCATATTCGCCGCCGCCGGCATAGCGGTTGAAACGCGGCGGCAGGATCTTGCGCGGCAGCGTGGCGGCGAAGAAGAGCGGGTTGCGCTTGAGCGCGGCAAGCACCGCCTGGCCAAGCTGCGCCCGGAGCGGCGAGTTGTCCGGCAACTGCTCGTTGCGCTTCACCTTCGCACCCTGGGGCCCCACGGTCTCGCGACCGTCCGTCCAGTCCGCCGCGTCCAGTCGGCGGCGGAATTCCGCGACTTCATCTGCGTTCAGGATTTGGGGAATGTGCAACAGCATGCCGGCACCTGCCTGAAATGATAGGGATGATGGCGGGAGACCAGAGCCTATCCCGACGAGATTGCATCGGGATAGACTCTCTCTCGTTTGTCGTCCGCATTTTCTCCGTCGCCCGATGAATTCATCCGACTGGAAAATGCTAAGCCCCCGCCACTCCCTTTTCCTTGACGACGATCAGAAACGGAAGTCCGCGCTGAACAGGAACGTCTGCGGCGTGCCCGGCGTGTACCGGTAGCCGCTCTTGTTGATCGACGCGACATAGCGCTCGTCGAAGAGATTATAGGCGTTCACCCGCAGCTTCACGCCTTCAGTGAGGGCATAAGCCAGCGAGGCATCGACCACCGTGTAGCTCTGCGTGAATGTGGGCGTGCCCACTGCACCATCGGTGCCGCGATGCAGGCCGCCATTGTGGCGCAGGCCGCCGGCAATCTCCAGCCCGAACGGCAGCCGATAATTGGTCCACAGCGTGAAGGAGTCGCCCGGGATATAAGTGAGATTGGGCGAGCCGTCGCTGGTGACGAGCGGGCCTTCCGTCACGTCGGTATCGAGATGGCTGTAGCCGGCAGAGAGCGACCAGGCCTCGGTGATCTGGCCCACGGCGGAAAGCTCGATGCCGCGCACGCGCTTCTCGCCGGTCTGCGTGGGCTCGCCGTTGCCATCGAGGATCTGACTGTTGATCTCATTCTCCACGGTGGTCTGGAAAATGGCGGCGTTGAGCGAAAGCTGTTCGTCCAGCGGGCTCCACTTGATGCCGGCCTCGATGGTCTTGGCCTTCTGCGGCTTCATATTGGGGTTGGAGAGGCTGTTGGTCGCATTGCTCAGCGTGAAGTTGTCGCCGCCCGGAGGCTGCTGCGAGAGGGCATAGTTCACATAGAGGCTGACCGGCTCCGCAGGCTTGAACACGGCGCCCAGCTTCCAGTTGAACAGCGTATCCTCCGACTTGAGGTCCGCCGTGGTCACGATGGAGCCCACCGGCGCGCTGCCGCACGGCACGGCGCCGCGGCCCGTCCCGTTGTTGCAGATGGCCGTGCTGAAATAGCTCGTCTCATAATGATCGACGCGCACGCCGCCCGTGACGAGCAGCATGCCGTCCATGACCTTCAGCGTATCGAACAGATAGAAGGCCTGCGTGTCGGTCTTGCCGTGCGCATAGGTGCCATTGCGCGCGATGGCGAGCGCGCCGGCATCGTCCCAGCTCGGATTGAGAAGATTGGCAGGGGCGCGTGTGCCGGTGGCCGTCTGGCCGTAGGACATCTGCTTCTCGCCGGTGATCTCGACCCCCATGCTGAGATTATGCTCCACACCGCCGGTGGTGAAGTCGGCCCGCAGGTTGAGCTGATTGGTCAGGATCTCGTTACGCACGTCCTTCAGCGTCGTATTGCTGCGGTTCATCGTGTAGGTCGAGAGGTCGGCCGGATCGGTCCACTTGATGTTGCCGGCCATCGGATCGGCCACCGTGCCGCCCGTCGACATGAAAGCGGTGAGCAGATAATCCTGCGTGGTCTTGCCCCAGCGCGTCGTGTTGGTGAGCTTGAGCGTTTCGGAGAAATCATGCTCCAGGCGCAGCGTGGCCATCTGCGCGGTCACGTCGTCATGGTCGTCGCGCAGGCCGTAGAAGTTGGTCGAGGGGACGGGGCGACCGACAAAGGCTTCCAGCCCCGGCTGCGGCTCCCAACCCGGCAGGCCGAGCGTGGGCACATAGCCGTCCGGAATATTGTCCTGCTTCACATAGAGCAGGTTGAGCCAGGCGCGCGTGGGGGTGCCGATGCCCACGCCCAGCGAGGGCGCGATACCGATGCGCTTGTCGTTGACATGGTCGCGGCCGGGCACGTCGCTGTTCTGCCACATCACGTTGAGACGGAAGGCCGCATTGGGCAGCGCCTCGATGACCTGGTTGAGATCGGCGGTGGCGCGCTTCTGCCCGTCGACGCCGATGGACACGGTGCCGGAGAGCGCATTGTCGAGGAACGCGTGCTTGCTCACCATGTTGATGGCGCCGGTCGGCGCGGATCGGCCGTTGTCAGTGCCCGCCGGGCCCTTCTGGACCTCGACCTGCTCGGTGTTGAACACGTCGCGCGAGATGGAACCCAGATCGCGTACGCCATCCACGAAGATGCTGCTCGATGTGTCGAAACCGCGCATGTAGATGGCGTCACCGGTGGCCGTGTTGCCGTTCTCGCCGGCATAGAAGGTGCCGACGGCCGGGCTGTTGCGCAGCGCCTCGGTCAGCGTCGTGGCGCCCTGCTGGTTGAACAGCTCCTTGTCGATGATCTGGATGGTCTGCGGCGTGTCGCGCAGCGGCTGCGTGAATTTGGGCGAGGAAATCTCGTCCACCTTGTAGCTGTCGTTGATCGCCGTATCGGTCACGGTGACACCGCCCAGATTCTGCGCATTGCCATCCGTGGCACCATCCTGCGCCAGCGCGGGCGCAGCCGCGACGCCAAAGCAGCTCAGCGCCAGATAGGCCGGCGCCGCCGACGCCAGTGAATTCCGCAAACGCGACAGAGTCATATAAATCCCCTTGTTGATTGTTCGAGCGATGGCGCTGCTATTGCGAATTATTCGCGATAGATGCAAGGGGTTTCTTGATCCGATTGTGCCGGGACGTCAGACGGGAAATCGCGAAACCCCGCCGATAACTGCCAAATTCATAGGAAAATTGTGGACAGGGCACCAAGCCTAAATCCGCACTGGGTGCGCGAATTATCAGGAATGAGTTGCAGTTGCGATGCTCGAAGCTGGATGAGGCCCCGCGAGCGCAGAGCTCCGCCCCCGCCGCGCGACTCAAGGCCCGGTGTCATCTGGCCAGCGCGCAGAAGGCCCCTCTCCCGCGCAACAGCACCGGACCGCTCCTAACGCAACAGTGCGTCCAGCTTCTCGCGCAGTTGCTCCATGCGATAGGGCTTGGTGAGCAGCTCGATATCCTCGCGAGCGACGGCGGACGCGGCGGCGCTGTAGCCGGTCATCAGCAGTACGGGCATGTCGGGCCATTTGCGGCGTACCGTGCGGGCAAGGTCCAGCCCGTTCATGGCGCCGGGCATCACCATGTCCGAGAGCAGCAGGTCCGGGCGCACCCCGCTCTCCAGCGCCGCGAGCGCGTCGGCGGCGTTGAGTTTCCAGTCGGCGCTATAGCCCAACTCATCCAGCATATCGACGAGCAGTTCAGCGACATGGCTGTCATCCTCGACCAGCAGCACCGCATTGCGCGTCTTTCGCGCCGAGGCCTCGACCACCGGCTCGGGCACCGGCTGCACCGGCTGCTTGAACGAGCGCGGCAGCAGGATGGTCACGGTCGTCCCCTTGCCTTCCTCGCTCTCGATCAGCGCCGTGCCGCCCGAAGACCGCGCGAACCCATAGACCTGACTGAGACCAAGCCCGGTGCCGCGCCCCACGCCCTTGGTGGTAAAGAAGGGCTCGAACGCCTTGACCACCAGATGCGGCGCCATCCCCGCACCTTCATCACGCACCGTGAGGCAGAGCTGGTCGCGCCCGGTCGTACCGCCCGGCTGGTTGCGGGCGGCAATATGGATGGTGCCGCCCTCCGGCATGGCGTCGCGCGCATTGAGAGCGATGTTGAGCAACGCCACTTCGAGCTGGGCCACATCCACTTCCACCGGCCACAGGCCGTCCGGCATGTCGATCTCGACGCGGATGTCCTCGCGCAGCGAACGGTCCAGCATGTCACGCAATGCCGCCACGCGGCCGCCCAGATCGATCACCTCGGGATTGACCGGCGAGCGGCGCGCGAAGGTGAGGAGTTGCTGGGTCAGCTTGGCGCCGCGATCGATCGCCTGACGAATGCCCTGCTTCACGCGCTCGCGCCGCTCGGGCTCCTGAACGCGCTCCAGCAGCTCCAACCCGCTTGAGGCGACCATGAGCAGATTGTTGAAATCATGCGCCACGCCGCCGGTGAGCTGGCCCATGGCCTCCATCTTCTGCGCCTGACGCAAGGCCTCCTCTGCCTCGCGCCGCGCCTCCATCTCGTCCTGGAGACGGCGGTTCGCGGCCGTGGCCGAGGCATAAGAAGAGCCCAGACCCGCCACCAGCAGCGCCGCCATCAGGAGGATGAGGCCAATGCCGACATAGCGTGAGGTGCGGCTCGTCCAGGGCTCGGTGGCCGCGCTCAGATAGACCGAGCCCAGCCGGGTGCCGTTCTGCGTCACGGGCACGGTGATCGCCCGGCGCCCTTCCTCCGGCGAAGACACGAAAACGGTCCGCGCCGGGGGCAATGTCGCCCCCGGCAGCGCGAAGCCGGCGAAGAGCCGGCCTTCCCCGTCATAGGCGCCGGCCGCCGCGATTTGCGGGTCGGTACGCAACGCGTCGAAATAACCCTGCGCGGTCTGCCTGTCATCGAAGGCAAGCGCGGCAGTGACGCTGTTCGCGAGGATATGGGCGCGCACTGCAAGCTGCTGGTCGAACTGGATGCGCGCCTGCCGCTCATTGTGGATGGCCAGACCCAGACTGGCCAGCAGCAGCAGGATGGCGATGCCAACCGCCACGCCGGAGCGCGCGGCGAGGTTCCGGCCGAAATCGAAGCGAGGGCTCGGCTCCGTCATCGGTCCACCTTCACGGCCAGGGCCAACAACTTGGAACTGATGTGCAGGCCATTGCGGCTGGCATGTGCCTGATCGACCCTAAAGCGCACGCGGCCACGCTGAAGCACGAACTGGATCATACCGCCCGAAACGCCGCGCGCGGGATCGGTGACGGTGAGCACCGGCAGGCCGGCGATGACATGTTGCGTCTCGGCGGTCGGCTGCGCGGCGGGCTGGCCAATGAACATGATGTGGCAGGCAGTCGCCGACGCGCGGTCCACCGCGGTCATGCGGCTGATCGCGAGCTTCCGGCCATTGACCGTCTGGTCGCGCGCGGCCTCATCAAGCAGCGTGCCGAACGGATCCTCGCCCACGACGCAGAGCGTGATGGGCGAGTCCGTCGCCGCCATGGCCGCGGCAGGCCATTCGACAAATGGCCCGAACTTGGCGAGATAGCTGGCCTTGACGGCCGTTTCGAGAGGATTGGGCGGCTGCGCGGATGCCGCGGTGGCCAGTATCCCGGCCAGGAAGGCGCTGAACGCCAGCGCTTGGATCATAAACCCCACTGGAGGCCGATCCGCACCTGCCGGGGCAGAGCGTTGCCATCCGGATATTCGCGGTGCCAGCGATTGAGGAGATTGTTGCCGATGAGGGCCAGCTCCAGATCGGGTGCTACTTGCCAGCCGATGCGCGCATCGACTTCCGTATAGGCGGGAAGAGAGGGCTCGGGTAACGGGCCGACATGGCGAAGGCTGGCATCCAGCGTAATCCCCGCGAAAGTCATGGCCGACCGTAATGCCATTTGTCGGCGCGGATCGCTGCCAAGTTGCGACGGACCGAGCAAGCCGCTCGACGAAACATCGAACCGGTAGGCGTCTCCGGCCAGACCCACGCTGGCCGAAAGCGTCCACCATTCGGCGGGCCGATAGCTGCCCCACAACTCCACGCCATAGCTTTCGCCCTCCAGCCCGTTGCCCCAGATGAGCGGCAGACCGCCGTCGCTCAGCTCCAGGCTGCGCAGGTCGTCATGGCGATTATAATAACCGGAAATGGAGAAGGAGAGCGAGGAAGTCGGCTGGAAACGCCCGCCAAGCTGGAAGGCCGTGAGCTTCTCGGTGTGAAAGGCCGGGTTGCCACGCAGCAGCAGCTGGTCATCGATCCACTCCTGCACGTCCACATCAAACGGCGTGGGCGAGCGCACCGCGCGCGAAACTGCCGCCCACAGCATCGCGCCGTCGGTGATCTGCCAGGAAAGGCGGGCGTCTGGCAGCAGGCTGACGCCGGTATAGGGATCGTCCTCCAGCTTGAGGCCCGCCGAGAAGGTAAGGCCGGGCGCAAGCGTCGTGCTGGCCTGCGCAAACAGGCTGGCCAGCCGCAGCGTGCGCGCCGGTGGATCGAACACCAGTCCTCCCGCACCGTCCAAGCGGTAGCGGCTGAGGCGAAGATCGCCGCCCCAGACAAGCCTGCTGGCCTCCCCCAGTGCCAGGCTGTGCTGCATGTCGAGATCGACCGTATCGACACGGAAGCGGCCGCTGCTCTCATCCACGGACCGGCGGAGGGCGGAATCGTAATAGCCGCGAATCTGGAGTTCGTTGCCATTGGCGGCCTGATGGGTCCAGCGCGCCAGCACATGGCCGCCAGAGATCAGCTCGTCGGCCTCGTCGAGCCGCCCATGCCGTCCGCCAAACAAGGCCCCTTCGACCATGATCTGGTCGTCGGCGCCGGGCGCCCAATCGATCCGGGCACCGCCGTGCAGCCGGTGCCAGGCGTCCCCGCCGGGCACGCCCGTCATGCTCTGCGTTTCTTCGCCCTCATTGCCGCGCAGATAGACGCGCCAATTCGCGTCCGCGCCCGCCGCGCCGCCCAAGCGCAGGCTGGCCGCGCGCTGGAAGGCGCCGCCCTGTGCGGCGACCATCAGGCCCTGGGTCTCCCTGGTATCACGCATGGTGATGTTGATGACGCCATTGACGGCATTGGCGCCCCACAGCGCCGCGCCCGGACCGCTCACCACCTCGATCCGGTCGATGTCCTGCGGCAGGACATCCTGCATGTCCCAGTAAACGCCGGAATAGAGCGGGCTATAGACGCTGCGCCCGTCGATGAGCACCAGCAGCTTGTTGGAGAAATTCTGCGCAGTGGTGTTGCCGTTGTGGCCGCGCGCGGTCACCACATAATTGGTGGCGGTGCGCTGATAGATCTGGAGATTGGGCGCGAGGCGCATCAGCTCCGGCACGGTCGTCGCGCCCGAGCGCACGGCCATATCATGCGTGATGACGAAGATCGCCGCCGGCGCCTCGGCCAAGGGTTGTGCTGTCTTGGTGACGGATGACACGGCGATGTTGGCAAGCTCGTTGATCGACATACCGCGAAGCTCGTCGATCGTTTGCGCCTGCGCCGCCATGGCCTGAAAAAACAGGCAAGCTGCAACCGCGGCCCCCGCCGGTGCGCGTTTCAATAGTCCACCCCCTGCACTGAAACCCCCACGGCAACGCCTCGCGCCGTAATCGGTTCCCGCAATTATGAGGAGAAATCACTATCTTGGCGCAAGCATGCCGTAGCGTCCGCTCCGGCGGGCGGGCAGCGGGGCTGCCCGCCGGCCGCGCGGTGTTCAGATGGGGTAATGGCCGGGTTGCGTTTCGATGGTGATCCAGCGCAGTTCGGTGAAGCTGTCGATGCCGGCCTTGCCGCCGAACCGGCCATAGCCCGA
>DASRXY010000211.1:0-4744 GCA_035654035.1 Sphingobium sp.
AATGATGGTGGGGATCTTCTCGGCAAAGGCGCCGAGCAGCGCGGGCAGCGCCGGATAGCCGCCAAAGCCCACGACCGCCGAAGGCTCGAAGGAGCGATAAAGCGCGCGCGCCATGCGCCGCCCTTCCAGAATCTGGCGGAAACCGCGGACCCAGCCGCGCATGCCGCTGTCCATGCGGCCGGCCGGTAGGATGTGGGTCTGCACGTCCGCGAACAGGCCGGGAATCTTCGCACCGCGCTCGTCCGTCACCAGCGCCACGCGATGGCCGCGCGCGATCAGCTCCTGCGCGACGGCATGGGCCGGCACCATATGGCCGCCCGTTCCACCCGCCGCCAGCACATAGTGCCGGAAAATGCTCATCGCCCGCTCCGCTTCGTCCTGTTCGAAGAGCGCGCCATATAGGGGTTGCGCCGCGTGAACGCCAGCAGCAGGCCCACGCCGCCGCACAGCGCGATCATCGAGGAGCCGCCATAGCTGATGAAGGGCAGCGTCATACCCTTGGAGGGGAAGAGCTGCACATTGACGCCCATGTTGATGACCGCCTGCATGGCCATCTGCACGGCCAGCCCGCCCGCCGCCAAGATGACGAACGGGTCATCCTCGTCCAGCAGGCGCAGCAGCACGCGCGCGACGATGGCGAAATAAAGGAGCGCGATGGCAATGCACGCGACGAGGCCGAATTCCTCGCCGATCACCGAGAAGATATAGTCGGTATGCGCCTCGGGCAGGTGGAATTTGGCGCTGCCGCCACCCGGGCCGACGCCAAAGAAGCCGCCATGGGTGATGGTGTTGTGCGCCAGCTCCACCTGCGTGGGACCGCCGCCGGCATCGGGATTGAGCCCGAGGAAGTCGTTGATGCGCTGGCGGCCGTTATCGTAGAAGAGATAGGTCAGCACGAAGAGGCCGAGCCCGCCTGCGCCCACCGCACCCATGACGCGCATCGACTCGCCCGCCATCAGCAGCAGCGCTGCCCACATGGCGCAGAACACCACCGTCTGCCCGAAATCGGGCTGGCGCATGAGCAGCAGCGCGACAATGGCCGTCAGCATGCCGGTGAGCGGCACAACCGGCAGCGAGGGATCGCGCACGCGCAGCGAGAGCAGCCAGGCCATGGTGACGATGAAGGCGGGCTTGAGGAATTCCGAGGGCTGGAAGCGCAGCGCAGCGCCGCCCAGCCAGCGGGTCGCGCCGTTCATCTCCGTGCCGATCAGCGGCACGAGCGCCAGGCAGAAACCGAAGAGCACGGCCAAGCCCACCGCCAGCCGGCGCGCTTGCACGCGCGGCAACATGCTCACGGCAATCATGACGACGAAGCCCATGACAATGGCCACGAGATGGCGATAGAAATAATGGAGCGGGTTGACCGTCACGTCGCTGGTCGAACGATCGATGGCGCCCACCGGCGAGGCGGCCGCCACCGCGACCAGCCCGATCGCGATCAACACGACGATAAGACCCAGCAGAACCCGGTCGATCTCCCAGAACCACGCCGCCAGCGCCGTGCGCTCGCGCGGCAGCGGCTTGGCGGCGCGGGGACGCAGCGGCGCCAGGGCACGGTCGAGCTGGGCGAGCGGCCCGGCGCGCGGGCGCAGCGGCGCCAGCGCCAGATCGAGCTGGGTAAGGTGGGCTTCGTCCCGGCCCGGCTTGCCGGACTCGATGCCACCCATGTCGCTCATGCCGCCCCTCCTGCCCCGCCACGGTCCGCAAGCGCCGCCACAGCCGCCGCGAAAGCGTCGCCGCGCGCCTCAAAATCACGAAACTGGTCGAAGGAGGCGCAGGCCGGCGAGAGCAGCACCACATCGCCCGGCTCGGCCTGCCGCGCGGCGCGACCCACCGCCGTCACCAGAAGCTCGCATTCCTCCACCGCAACGCCCGCCTCCCGCAGCAGCCGCGCGAACAGCGGCCCCGCCTCGCCAATGGTATAGGCGCGGGCGACATTGGGGAATCCTGCCGCGCAGTCTTCCAGACTATCGCTCTTGGCGAGCCCGCCCAAAATCCAGTGGACGCGCGGCCGTCCCTCGACCGGCGGCCAGGCCGCGAGGGCCGGCGCGGTGGAGGCGGCGTTGGTCGCCTTGCTGTCGTTGACGAAGAGCACGCCGCCGCGCTCGCCCACGCGCTGCATGCGGTGCGGCAGGCTGGCATAGCTGGCGAGCGCCACCAGCGTGACATCGCGCGCGATACCCAGCGCATCGGCGACGGCAATCGCCACGGCCGCATTCTGGGCATTGTGCGGCCCCTGCAAGGCGGGCCAGTCGAGTTGCGCGGCCGGGTCCACATCGGCGGCGGAAACGGTGCGGGCATTCGGCAATGCGGCGGCCGCGCGGCGCGTCACAGCGTCGTCGGTCGCGATCACGGCCGCGCTCGCTGCCGACTGCATCGCGAACAGCCGCATCTTGGAGGCGACGTAGCCCTCGAACCCGTTGTAGCGGTCAAGATGGTCGGGCGTGACGTTGAGCAGCACCGCGACATCGCAATCGAGGCTGAAGGTGATATCGATCTGGTAGCTGGAAAGCTCCAGCACATAGACGCCGCCCGCCGGCAGAGGATCGCGCGAGAGGATGGGCAGGCCGATATTGCCGCCCATCAGCGTCGGCACGCCGGCCGTCTTGATGATATGATGAATGAGCGCCGTGGTCGTCGACTTGCCGTTGGTGCCGGTAATGCCCACCACCTTGTGGGGCGGAAGGCTGGCGCGCGCCTGCGCGAACAGCTCGATATCGCCGATCACCGGCACCCCAGCGGTGCGGGCACGCGTGGCGATGGGGTGGCGGTTGAGCGGCACGCCTGGCGAGACGATGACGGCATCGAACCCGTCCAGCATCATCTCCATGGGGTCGGCCAGCGTCGCCTTCCCGGCAACCTGCGCACGCGCATCCTCGCGCTGGTCCCAGGCGAAGACGATGGCGCCGCTGGCCGCCAGCGCGTCGACCGTCGCCAGCCCGGAGCGCGCCAGCCCCAGCACCGCGTAGCGTTTTCCGCGAAAGGCCGGCGAGACGATCATGCGCGCCTCACCGCAGCTTGAGCGTGGCGAGGCCCGCCAGCGCCAGCACGAAGGAAATGATCCAGAAGCGGATCACCACGGTGGATTCCGCCCAGCCGAGCTGCTCGAAATGATGGTGGATGGGCGCCATGCGGAACACCCGCTTGCCGGTGCGCTTGTACACGGCGACCTGGATGATGACACTGAGCGCCTCGGCCACAAACAGGCCACCGATCACGCCGAGCACGATCTCGTGATGCGCCGCGACGGCGATAACGCCAATGGCGCCGCCCAGCGCCAGGCTGCCGGTGTCGCCCATGAACACGGCGGCCGGTGGCGCATTGTACCAAAGGAAGGCGAGGCACGCACCGACCATCGCGCCGCACAGGATGACGAGATCACCCGCGCCGGGCACATGGGGAATGCCGAGATATTGCGCATAATCCGCGCGGCCGACGATATAGACAATGAGCATGAAGGCCATGCAAGCGACGACCACCGGCATGGAGGCGAGCCCGTCCAGACCGTCCGTCAGGTTCACCGCATTGCCGAACGACACGATAACGAAGGCGCCAAAGAGATAATAAAAAGGCCCCAGGTCCAGGGCGCCGCCGCTCCAGAAAGGCAGATAGAGCAACGTGCCGTTGCGGCTTACGATCATCCAGGTGGCGATGCCGGCGATCAGGAATTCGGCGATCAGCCGGGAGCGGCCGGAGAGCCCCTTGTGGCTCGCTTTCGTCACCTTGTCATAATCGTCGAGGAAGCCGATGGCGCCAAAGCCGAGCGTCACGAACAGGCAGGCCCACACATAGATGGAGGCCACGTTCATCCACAGCAGCACCGCCACGACCAGCGCGGTCAGGATCATCAGCCCGCCCATGGTCGGCGTGCCGCGCTTGGCGAGGTGGGTCTGCGGTCCATCGGTGCGGATCGGCTGCCCCTTGCCCTGCCGCACGCGCAGCCAGCCGATGAAGCGCGGCCCGATGATGAGGCCGATGACCAACGCCGTGACGATCGCCGCGCCGGCGCGGAAGGTGAGATAGCGCACCAGATTGAGGATGCCGGGGAAACCGAGCTGTTCGGCAAGCCAATAGAGCATTAGGCCGTCTCCCCCACCAACGCGGCCACCAGCCGCGCCAGGCCCATGCTGTTCGAACCCTTGACCAGAATCACGTCTCCATCCCTGAGCAGCGCCGCGGCGCGATCGATCGCCTCGTCGGCGCCGGCCACATGCGCGACATCGATCCGGCCCGCCAGCGCCTGCGCGAGCGGCGTCATTTCGTCTCCGACGAGCAGTGCGAAATCCACGCCAGCCGACAGGAGCGGGTCGGCGAGCCCGACATGCAGCGCCTCTGACTGAGCGCCCAGTTCTTTCATCGCACCCAGAATGGCGATGCGCCGGCCCGCCGGTTCCTCGCCTAGCTGTGCCAGCGTAGCGGCCATGGAGGCGGGATTGGCATTATAGGCTTCGTCGATCAGCAACGCTTCGCCGTCCGCAGTGGGGACGCGGTATCGTGCGCCCCGGCCCGCCATGCCCGGCAGGCAGGCGAGCGCCAGCCCCGCAATCCCCAGATCGCCGCCCGTTGCCTGCACCGCGGCCAGTACCGCCAGCGCATTGGCGATCCAGTGCCGCCCCGGCATCGACAGGGTGAAGCTGAGGCGGGCGTTGGGCAGCCGCGCGGTCACCAGCGTAGCGCCATCGCCTGTCGCCATTGTTTCCAGAGCCTGCACGTCCGCGCCCTCGCCCAAGCCGAACGTGACGAT